>DATBHW010000005.1 GCA_036557285.1 Ktedonobacterales bacterium | reverse complement strand
CGCCTGCCGCTGCCGCCGGGAACGGTCCCGATCCTGCCGACGCCCTGTGCGCTCTGCGAGCAGCCCGCGCGGTTTGCTACGCGGGCAGGCACGCCCGTCTGCCCCGATTGTTGGGCCGGAGCGTACCCCGCGCCGACCCCCACACCTGAAGCGTTCGCAGATGGCGCAGCGCGCCACTTGTAGCGCCGCCTTCCAGGCGGCTAACGATTCGCCAGCGCCAGCGTGTGCCCTCCAGCCCAACGGACCGGCAGGCCAACGTCCAGCCGCCGAGACGGCGGCGCTACAGGTGGCGTGTGCCCTCCAGGCCAACGGACCGGCGGGCCAGCGGTGAGCCGCCGAGACGGCGGCGCTACAGGTGGCGTTTGTGATAGGTGGTGGAACGATGACCTGGGGGACAACCGCAGCGATTGACCAGAGTCGAATGCCCGGCAGGGCCGGGTAAGGGCAACCGCCAGGCATTGAGCGAAGCGGTCACAGCGGCTGTGAAGCGCCCCGCGTGCAGCAGTATAGCAGGCGCTGGCCTCTCTGATCAAGTCCGCTGGCGGCTGAAGGCCGCGCCTGGAGTCCCTGCGGGACACGAAGCCCGCCAGCGCGGGCTAGGACGAAGGCCCCGCCCACACGGGCGGGGGGAGCCTGCGTCGGCAGGCTTGGTGGGCGATAGCCCTCCAGGCGCGGCCTTCAGCCGCCAGCAGGCCGCCGGTCAGCGCGCCTGCATGCGCAGCGCGCCATCCAGGCGAATCACCTCGCCGTTGAGCATCTCGTTCTCGATGATATGGACGGCCAGCGCGGCATACTCGTCTGGTCGGCCCAGGCGCGGAGGGAAAGGCACCTGCTGGCCCAGGGACAGGCGCGCGGGTTCCGGTAAGCCCGCCAGCAAAGGGGTATCGAAAATGCCCGGCGCAATCGTCATGACACGAATGCCATAGCGGGCCAGTTCGCGGGCGATGGGCAGCGTCATGCCGACAATGCCGCCTTTCGACGCCGAATAGGCCGCCTGCCCAATCTGCCCATCAAAGGCGGCCACCGACGCGGTATTGATGATTACGCCGCGCTCTCCGCCCTCGCCTGGGGTATTGTCGGCCATGACGGCTGCCGCCAGGCGAATGGCGTTGAAGGTACCAATGAGGTTGACAGCGATCACCCTGTTGAAGGAAGCCAGGCTGCTCGGCCCACTCTTGCCCAGGACTTTTTCAGCCACCCCGATACCGGCGCAGTTGAGCAGGACATGCAGCCCGCCGCAGTGCTCGACGGCTGCCCGCACCGCCGCCTGCATCGAGTCCTCTTCGGTCACGTTGGCCTTGACGAACAGCGCCGCCGCGCCGATGTGCTGCGCCAGCGCCGCGCCCGCCTCGCCATTCAGGTCGGCAATAACGACCTTCGCCCCCGCCGCGCTCAATCGCTGCGCGCAGGCAGCCCCCAGCCCCGAAGCGCCTCCTGTGACAAGGACTCCCGTATTCTGGAGTTTCATTCGCCTGATCATCCCTTCTCATTAACTGACGAGCGGGCGTCGGTCATCTGACAAGGCATCGCCGTGATCATCGAGGATAGGAAAGATCGCCCGCAGCGACGAGCGCCTGCCCGGCTGGAGCGCCTGAACGGGTTGGGGCGTCTGCATCTGGCGCGGCGGTTCACAGAGCAGGCAATCCTGGGAGCCGCGTATCAGGAAACGCTCCCAATGCGGGCAATAAAACCACTCCTTGCGTTGCGTCATGGACGCCCTCTTTCTGAAAGCTGGAATCTGCTGCCCTTCCAGGGGGTAGCCACTGGCTCATCACTGCTCCAAGAGATGAGAACGATGTGGGAAGGTGTTTTCGCGCATACTCGCCTGAATGGGCAGGCAGGTTCTCACGCTTCTCTTTCCATTATACCGCAGGAAAGAAAGAATCTCTTGATAAGAGCAGAGCGTGTGAAGTAATCTGTCTCTCAAGAGATGTTCCATCATGCAGCAGAAAGGAGCGGAACCCATGTGTGGCCGCTATGTCCTGGCTGAAATCGAGGCGCTGGCCGGGCGCTTCAATGTCGAGGCGCAACTGCCGCCCGTCGCGGCGCGTTATAATGTAGCGCCGACGCAAACCATGCCGGTGATCGTGAAGCACAGCCCCAATCAGCTTGTGCTGATGCGCTGGGGGTTGCAGCCGTCCTGGGCCAGGGAGGGCAAGGCCGAGTCTGCGTTGATTAACGCCCGCGCGGAGACGCTGGCGCAAAAGCGCACGTTTCGCCAACTCCTTTCGTCTCGGCGCTGTCTGGTCCCGGCCAGCGGCTTTTACGAATGGCAGCAGACGGGTTCGGGGAAGGTTCCTCATTATATCTCGCTGAAAGATGAGCGGCTGTTCGCCTTCGCCGGCCTCTATGATCACTGGACAGACGAGCAGGGGCAGGATGTATACTCTTATACGATCATTACCACCGCGCCGAACGCGCTGATGGCCGCGATTCACAACCGGATGCCAGCCATTTTGCGCCGGGAAGAGGAGGAGTCGTGGCTCAACCCTGATGAGACGGAAGCCGAACGTCTCCTGCCGCTGCTCAAGCCCTATCCGGCGGAAATGATGCAAGCCGCAGCGGTATCTCGCGCGGTGAACAATGTGCGCAATGAGGGGCCAACCCTGCGCCAGCCGCTTCAGTAAACCGTCGTGCTTTTCAGCGCCAGCCCACCGCTGGCTGTGTACAAGAGGAGGCAGCGCCCTTGCGCGAGATTCGGCGGCTCTCTGGCGACGAGTTTTTGGATTTTGCCAGGATTTCAGCGAACGCCTACCCGGCCTTTCCTATTCACACGGAGGAGGAGCGCCAGCGCATGGCCGGGCGCTTCCGCGAACAGGACGCCGATCCGGCGCGGCCCTTCTATGGTCTGTTCGAGGCAGAGACGCTGCTGGGCGGGATGATCCTCTACGATTACACCATGAACGTACACGGCGCTCAGGTTCCGGTTGAAGGCGTGGGCGCCGTCGCGGTTGACCTGCTGCATAAGAAGGAACATGCCGCCCGCGATTTAATCCGTTTCTTTCTCGATTACTCCAGGGATAAGGGGGCCGCGCTGGCCCTCCTCTATCCCTTTCGCCCCGATTTCTATAAGCAGATGGGCTTTGGCTATGGAACGAAGCTGAACGAATATCGGGTGCATCCGGCGAGTTTGCCGAAGGGGCCATCGAAGCAGCATATCGCCTGGCTTTCACAGGCCGATACGCCATTAGTGCTGGGTTGTTATCAACGCTGCCAGGCGCGCACGCATGGCCTGATCCAGCGGTCTGAGGCGGATGTCGCGCGCTTCTTTACGGCTGCCGACAGGCGGGTGGTTGGGTATAAGCGCGACGGCCAGGTGCTGGGCTACCTGGTCTTCACCTTCCGCCGACATGACCAGGGCAACTTTCTCATCAACGACCTGCATGTAGATGAACTGCTCTACGAGACGCGCGAGGCGCTCGCTGCACTGTTCACTTTCCTGCATAGCCAGGCCGACCAGATTCGTTTTGTGGTGATTCGGACCCAGGACGAGGAGTTTCATCACCTGCTGCTGGACCCGCGCTCTGATTCAGAGGCGCTGCTGCCATCGGTCTATCATCCCAGCAATGTGCAGGGCGTGGGCCTGATGTATCGCGTGATCGATCTGCCCGGCATCTTCGAGCGGCTGCGCGAGCATGACTTTGGGGGCCAGAACTGCCGGGTCAAGATGACGCTGAACGACAGCTTCTATCCGGCGAACGCGGGCAGCCTGGTCGTGCATTTCAGGGATGGCAGGCCATCAGTGAGCAAAGAGGATGCCCACGACGTAGAGATGCGGCTGGAAGTGGCGGAGTTCTCTTCGCTGCTGCTGGGGCTGGTGCGCTTTCGCAGCCTGTATCTCTATCACCTGGCGGACCTCTCCGACCCTGGCTATCTCGAAACGCTCAACCGCCTCTTCCATGTCCCTGATAAGCCCATCTGCCTGACGGCTTTTTAGGGCCGTACCCGCGCTATGATGCGGCACGTTCCCACAGGACCGCGCCGTCGTCGCCCATCAGTTTGCGGATGCGCCCGGCGTGGGCCAGCGCCTGAAGATGGGCCAGCGTCTCCATCAACGCCAGGCGCTGCTGAAAGGGTTCGCCCTGCACGCGCTTGTAGATCGTTTTGGAGATGTCCCAGCCGCTGAGCGGCCCGGTGGTAAGCAGGTCTATCATCTGATTCTTGCGGCGTTCGTGGTGCGCCAGCATCTCGGCAATGCGCGCCCGGTGGTCGTGGATGGGGTCGCCATGACCAGGGAGCGTCAGCGCCACGTCTACCTGCTCAACGGCGTGGAGCGCCGCGTAAAAGTCATCCAGCGGGCTGGGTGAGGATTGGGGGTGCTGCGAGATGTTGGGCGTCGTGCCAGGAAGCAGGTGGTCTCCGGCCAATAAGATACGCTGCCTGGTGTCATAGTAGCAGAGATGGCCTGGCGAGTGGCCGGGTGTCCAGAACGTGCGCAGTTCGATCCCCCCGATCTCCAGGGTTTCGTCGCCCTCCAACACGATGTCCACTTCGGTTGGCTGCACGCTGTTGAGCATCTGGAGCGAGACTTTCGAGAGGGCTTCCGCCTCCGCCGGAGACGCGCCGTGATGGCGCAGCCACACCTCGACCTCGGCCAGCAGGGGGGCTACGGCCCGGTAGCGGCTGGCGATAAACGGTTCTTCCAGGCGATGGACAAATACCGGCGCTCCACTGGCTTCCTTCAGTCGGCCCGCCGCGCCCATGTGGTCGGGGTGGACGTGCGTGAGCAGCAGGTGTGTCAGGTCTGCTGGCTTGATGCCGAGTTCTGCCAATCCCTGCTCCAGCACATCCCACGCATCGCGGCTGTTCAGGCCGCAATCCACCAGGGCGAAGCCGTCTCGATGCTGCAACAGATAGAGATTGACGGTGACTGGAGGAAACGGCAGCGGCGAGATGATACGATAAATATGGGAAGATACCGCTTCTGCAATTGCCATATGCTCTGCTCCTGGGCTATCCGTAATAACGCGCTCTGCCTCTTTATCAGGGGAGAGGTTGATGCGTATACTATACCTGTCTCGATATAGTGTACCCTATAGAAGCGGACCTGCGAAAGCCAGGGCCATCAAAAGCGGCGCTCAGAGGAAAGAAGGAGGAGCTGTCATGGGGCTGATCTCCCGATTTACAACGTATATTAAAACGGTCTTTAGTTCGGCATTGGATAAAGCAGAAGACCCTGGTCAAACCCTGGACTATTCGTACCAGCAGCAGCTTGAGCAATTGACGAACCTGCGCCGCGCGATTGCCGACATTGTGACTAATGAGAAGCGGCTGGAACTGCAACAGACCCAGGCGCAGACGCAGATCGCCAGGTATGAGGACCAGGCGCGGCAGGCATTAGCCGCCAACCGCGAAGACCTGGCGCGCATGGCGCTGGAGCGCCGCCAGAACCTGGAAACGCAGCTTACGGGTTATCAGCAGCAGATTGAGCAGATGAAGGCGCAGCAAGACAAGTTCGCGCAGATGGAACAACGCCTCTCGGCGCGGGTGGAGGCGTTCCGCACGCAGAAGGAGATGGTCAAGGCGCAGTATGGCGCGGCCCAGGCGCAGGTCAAGATCAGCGAATCGGCGACGGGCATTTCTGAGGAGATGGCCGATGTGAACCTGGCTGTCGAGCGCGCCCAGGATAAGGTGCTGACGATGCAGGCGCGCGCCCAGGCGATGGACCAGTTGATCGAGGAAGGTACGCTTCAGGACACCGCGATGATTGGCCCTGGCGGCGACAATCTTGATCGCCAGTTGAACCAGATCAGCAGCCAATCCCAGGTTGACGCTCAACTGGCGGCGATGAAACAGCAACTTCAACTGGGCGCTGGCCCCGCGCCCCAGGAGCCGCCCCGGCTCCCCGGCGGGGAAAGTAAGGAGTAGGGGACTTGTAGCGCCGCCTTCCAGGCGGCTCAACGCTGGCCTGCCGGTCCGTTGGCCTGAAGGGCGAACGCTCGCGCTGGCGAATCGTTGGCCGCCAGGATGGCGGCGCTACAAGTGGGCCTTTTCGCTGCTACTTCAAGCAGAGGTCCATCCCGCTCTCGTCACCGATGCAGTGCCCGGTTTGAGAGAGAATGACGACTTTCTTGATGTTGGAGAATTGTTTCAGCGTCGCGGTGATCTCTGCGGTGACACGGGCATCCACCCCGATACCCGCGCTGCTGAAGGGTCGGCAGAATTGTACGGTAGCGGTTCCCTGCTCAGCGACCTTGCCCTTCTTATTCAGGCTGAGCCTGAAGTCCCTGAAGTCTGGCCGTCCGTTCGACTGTGCGCTGGTGCAAGAGGCCGGGCCAGAGAAAGAACTGTTCAACTCCGTGTAGTAGCCCGCATCGCTCTCTGAGAGAGTAGGCCCGGCAATCAGCGATTGAATGGCGAAGGTTGCCACCCCCAGGGTTGGCGAGTAGCGGTTCACCGCGAAGACCGCGCCGTAATCCGGCGCATCAAACCTGGAAAAGTAGACTTTGATGAGGTAGCTTTTCGCGCTGCTGGTCTGTGGCGCGAGTTCATTTTGTTCGCTTACGGTGGTGACTGGCACGATGTCGGCCTGGTTAGTCGCTGCGGCTGTTGTGTTGGCTGCGCCAGATTGGCCCGGCCCGGCGCAGGCCGTAAGAAACAGCACGAGCGTTGCGACGGCAAACAGCCCTGCCGCGCCGAGGAAATGGCGCTGATGCCTCGCTGCCGCCTGAGCGGCTGGAAATGGGGAAAAGAGCTTCCCTTTCATGATTTTGTCCTTTCTTGAACAGAGCATTAGTGATGGTCTATAAAAGTTCTCTGAATACCACACGCGCTACAACCCTACTTGAGCATCCTTCTTTGAGCATCCTTCTTTAGAATGCCTCACACAACCGACGGTTGGCCCCACCCCTGCCGCCTGGAAGGACGGCGCTACAACCCCGCCCCTGCTCGTGCGGAGGTTGTGTGAGGCCCCCTTAGAACCTTTCCGCAGAAACCTTCCATAGTGAGAGAGCCAAAAAACACGTGTTTCCCTACAATTTTGGGGGTGCTGTCTGGCCTCGCTCGCATCACTGACCTCTTGCTATAAAGCCAGGATGCGCCTGCTCTGCGCGAAGAGATGTGAGCTATGTCACTCTGAAAGTGTGCGCTTGTTCACAGTCCTACCTCATCGGTGAATGGTTTGCTCAAAACAACCTGATGGTTGGTCTGGTGAGATTGTGGTACTCTACGGCAGGGCAAAGCCGTCTCCAGTAAAGAGAGGTTTCGATGGAAAACTACCAGGGACTCTTGCGCACATTGCTTCACCAGGAAGAGGTTCTGCAATTTAGCGAGTTCACCAACGAGATCGCATGGGAAGTGGGCAACCGGTTGGTCGAAACCGCCCAGCAGAACCATAAAACGATCACAGCGGATATTTGCAGAAATGGTCAGCAGCTCTTTCATTGCGCGCTGACGGGTACCTCTGCCGATAATGATGCATGGATCAAGCGCAAGAATCGCGTGGTCAATCATTTTGGGCATAGCTCCTATTACATGGGCATCCTGTATAAGAGCAAAAACACGACGATTCAGGACAGCGCCCTGCTCGATCCCCGCGAGTTTGCGCCACATGGGGGCGCGTTTCCCATTATCGTCAAACAGGTCGGCGTGGTCGGGACGATTACGGTATCGGGGCTGCCCCAACACGAAGATCATGAACTGGTGGTTCAGGCGCTGGCGGAGTATTTAGGGGTGAAGCTGGAACAGGCTGTGTAACAAGAAGGAGCGCGCACATGCCGCAGGCGGTTGAGACGCTGCTGCGAAAGCTGGTTGCTATAGACTCTATTAACCCCGATCTTGTGCCGGGAGGCGCGGGCGAGGCGGCTATTGCGCAGTTTGTGGCGAACTGGCTTCAGGAAGCGGGATTAGAGGTGACGCTGGATGAGCCGGTGGCCGGACGCCCCAGCGTCGTAGGGATTGCGCGCGGTTCGGGAGGTGGGCGGTCGCTGCTGCTCAATGCGCATATGGATACGGTTGGCGTGGTCGGCATGGAGCATCCCCATGAGCCGGGGGTCGAAGGCAACCGCCTCTATGGGCGCGGAGCGTATGATATGAAAGGCGGCCTGGCGGCGATCATGCTGGCGGCGGCGCAGGCAAAGCAGCGCGGGCTGCGCGGCGATGTGATTGTGACCGCTGTGGCCGATGAGGAGTATGCCAGCATCGGTACGGCTTCGGTGGTCAGGCGCTGGCGCGCCGATGCGGCTATCGTGACTGAGGCGACGGCGCTTGATCTCTGTCTGGCGCATAAGGGCTTCACCTGGCTGGAGGTGGAGGTGACTGGCAGAGCCGCGCATGGTTCGCTACCCAATGTGGGCGTTGATGCTATCGTGAAGATGGGCAAGATTCTCACCGGACTGGAGCATCTGGAAAGCGCGCTCGCAGCGCAGCCAGCCCACCCGCTGCTTGGGCATGGCTCGCTGCACGCCTCGCTTATCACCGGGGGCCAGGAACTTTCCAGCTATCCTGAGCACTGCCTGTTGAGCGTAGAACGTCGCACGCTGCCTGAAGAGACGCCGGAGCAAGTTGAGGCGGAACTTCAGCGCATCATTGACCAGTTAGCGGCGGCTGATCCCGCGCTTCAGGCTGTCGTCAGGACCACGCTGGCCCGCGCTGCCTTTGAGGTTCCGGCAGATGCGCCGATTGTCCAGGCAGTGCGCGGCGCGGCCAACGCTGTGCTTGGCCGGGAACCGGCGGTCTTTGGGGCGGCCTGGTGGATGGATTCGGCTATCCTCGCGGCCAGCGGTATTCCGACCGTGATCTTCGGCCCCAGCGGCGAAGGCGCGCACGCGGCGGTAGAGTGGGTGAACCTGGATGATGTGGAACGCTGTGTGGAAGTGCTGGTGAGGGCCGCCACCAACTTCTGCGGCTGACACCACTTGTAGCGCCGCCGTCTCGGCGGCCAACGATTCGCCAGGGCGAGCGTTTGCCCTCCGATCCAACATCTCGGCAGGCCAGCGTTGAGCCGCCGAGACGGCGGCGCTCCGCACGGTGCTGCGCGGCGTCTGGGCTGCTGGAGCCGCTCACCAGCAGCCCCCGCGCTCCTGGTTCAATCTGGGATGACTCATGGCTACAAGTAGACGCGCTGCTATTTCCCCCGGAAGGCCGCGTCGAAGGCTACCGAGGATGGGGTGAAATCGGTGCGCCGGATGAAGGCGAGGGTGTCTTGCGCGCCCCATTCGCGGTCCATGCCCACGTCCTCCCACTCAACGGAGAGCGGCCCTTGATAACCAATGCGGTTGAGCGCCCGGAACAGCGCCTCAAAGTCCACATCGCCATGCCCTGGGGAAACGAAGTCCCAGCCGCGCATAGCTTCGCCAAAGTTGAGGTGGGAAC
Organism: Ktedonobacterales bacterium; assembly: GCA_036557285.1. Classification (NCBI taxonomy): domain Bacteria; kingdom Bacillati; phylum Chloroflexota; class Ktedonobacteria; order Ktedonobacterales; species Ktedonobacterales bacterium. The sequence continues at coordinate 221,976 of DATBHW010000005.1, read as the reverse complement.
CCAGGATGCTTCTGCGGCCATCCAGGCGGCGCTTCGAGTCTTTCACATGGATGTGATAGATGCGGTCAGCGAACTCTTCGATGAAAGCAGCCGGATCGAGGAATTGCGGGATGAAATGGCTGGGGTCGAAGTTCAGCCCAAAGCCAGGTCGGTTGCCGATGGCGTCAAGCGTTTTGCGGGTGGTCACGAAGTCGTAAGCAATTTCGGTTGGGTGAACCTCCAGGCCGAAGCGCACGCCCTCCTGATCAAACACATTGATGATGGGATTCCAGCGCCGCGCAAAATCTTCGTAGCCGCGCTCGATGTCTGCAAAGTTGTTGGGGGGAAAAGAATAGAGCAGATGCCAGATGGCCGACCCGGCGAAGCCATTCACCTGCTGCACGCCAAACGCGGCGGCGGCGCGCGCGGTGTCCATCATTTCCTGGGCGGCGCGCTGGCGCACGCCTTCCGGGTCGCCATCGCCCCAGATGTGGGCAGGCAGAATATCTTTGTGGCGGGCGTCTATGGGGTCGCAGACGGCCTGGCCGACAAGATGATTGCTGATGGCAAAGCATTGCAGGTTGCGGCGGTTGAGTATATCCCGCTGTGATTGCGCATAGCGCGGCTCCGCCAGCGCGCGGCGCACATCGAAGTGATCGCCCCAGCAGGCCAATTCAAGGCCGTCAAACCCCCACTGGCTGACTTTCTCTGCCAGCGTCTCCAGCGGCAGGTCAGCCCATTGTCCGGTAAACAGCGTGATTGGTCGTGTCATCTCCCTCTCCTTGTGATGCTGAAATGATGATGCCATCATAGCTTTCTGCGCCGATTTCCACAAGCCAGATAGCTGGTTCCGCCACACATGAGGTCTTGGCAAGCGCGGCGTGTGACTTGTAGCGCCGCCATCTTGGCGGCCAAGGATTCGCTAGAGCGAGCGTTCGCCCTCCGGTCCAACGTACCAACAGGCCAGCGTTGAGCCGCCAAGATGGCGGCGCTACAAGTGGCGTTCGCCCTGCGGTCCAACGTACCAACAGGCCAGCGTTGAGCCGCCAAGATGGCGGCGCTACAAGTGGTGTCCGTGATAGGTGGTGGAACCGATGAGCCTGGTAATTGTTGACATGGAGGAGAGGGGTACTTATAATCGGATAATCGGAAAAAACCGGAACAAGCAGGTGAGAGGAGGCCATGATGAAAACGGGTGAATTGGCCCCGACAGCGATTGAAGCCCGTGTGCTGCGTGTGCTGCGCGCGCTGGCGAATCCGGCGCGCTTTCGCATTGTGGCGCTGCTTGCCGAGCGCAAGGACTGTACGGCTGTGCAGCTTACTGAGGCGCTGCCGCTGGCACAGTCCAGCCTCTTTGACCATCTGACCCTCTTGCGCGAAGCGGGCATTGTGCAGGCAAGCAGCGATGGGCCGAACCGCTATTACTGCCTGGACCCGGAGATTATCGAATTCCTCGCGGCCTATCTCAGCGGGTTGGGACAACAGGCGCGTTCCTGGGCCGGGCTGGTCAGCGCAAGAGAGGAGGAGCATTTGGAGATTCGAGAGGCCAGCCGCGATGATGCAGCCGCTATTGCCCACATATATAATCAGGGGATCGAGGATCGGGCAGCCACGCTAGAGACGCAGCTACGCACGCCGGAAGAGCGGGCCGAATGGCTTGCCGCGCGCGGGCCTCGCCACCCGGTACTTGTCGCAGTGGAGCGTTCAGGGATGGTTGTGGGCTGGGGTTCGCTCAATCCCTTCAACCCGCGCCCGGTCTATGATCACGTTGCGGATTTCTCCGTCTACGTCGCGCGCGAGCAGCGTGGACGGGGTATTGGCGATGCGCTGCTGGGCGCGCTGGAGAAGCGGGCGCGCTTGCTCGGCTATCACAAGATGGTGCTGGCGGCCTTTCCGACCAACGCGCCAGGGATGCGTTTATATGAGCGTCACGGCTTCCAGACCGTCGGTATCTATCACGAACAGGGCTTGCTCGATGAGCAGTGGGTGGATGTCATCGTGATGGAGAAGATGTTACCTTGAGACGACGATGAGAGAACACGCGAGCCATCAGAAGCAGCGCCCGCAGGGCGTGTACTATGGCTGGGTCATGCTCCTCGGCGTTTCGTTTACTGAAATGACGTCGTGGGGAGTGCTGTATTACACCTTCACCGTGTTCGTGAGGCCAATGCACGCCGCGCTGGGCTGGTCCACGTCTGAACTAACCGGAGCCTTCTCCCTGGCGCTGCTCTGTAGCGCCGTGGCCGCCATTCCGGTTGGCCGCTGGATTGATCGTCATGGGACGCGCTGGCTGATGACCTGCGGGTCGTGCGCTGCCACGCTGCTGCTGCTGGCCTGGGCGGCGGTGGGAAATCTGGCCCTGTTCTATCTGATCTGGATCGGCATTGGCATCGTCATGGCGGCTGTTCTCTACGATCCTGCCTTTGCCCTGGTGGCGACCTGGTTTCATCGGCGGCGTACCCGCGCCCTGACGATTCTAACCTTCATTGCTGGTTTTGCCAGTGTGATCTTTGTGCCGCTGGCGGCGTGGCTGGTCCAGCTTCAGGGGTGGCGCGTGGCGCTGGTCACGCTGGCGCTGTGCCTGGCGCTGTTTACCATTCCCTTGCACGGGCTCATCTTGCGCCGCCGACCGGAAGATATGGGCCTGACGCCTGATGGGATTGCTATGTCGGCATCCATACCGCCCGCGCAGATGGCTGAAAGGCCGGGCGTCTCTGTACAGATTGCGCTCCACGAAACCACGTTCTGGTGGATGGCCGCAGCCTTCGCGCTTACGACGCTGGCGGCTGCGGCGATCACGGTACATCTGGTTCCCTATTTGATTGATCATGGCTATACCGCCAGCTTTGCCGCCAGTATGGTTGGTCTGATTGGCATCATGGCCCTTCCGGGGCGTCTGGTCTTCACGCCGTTGGGAGAGCGCCTGCCGCGCCGTCTGGTGACGGCTCTGATCTTCTTGCTCCAGGCTATTGCGCTGCTCGTGTTGCTGCTGACGCCTGGCGTCGTCGGCGTGGTTGGCTTTGTCCTGCTGTTTGGCGCTGGCTTTGGGGCGATTACGCCTGCGCGGGCGGCATTGGTCGCCGATCATTACGGCTCGATGCACTACGCGAAAATTAACAGCGTCCTGGGGCTGTTTATTACCGGAGCGCGGGGGATCGCGCCTGTTGGCGTGGGCCTGCTCTACGATCTCCTGGGAGCATACCCACCCATCTTCTGGGCGCTGGCCTTGCTCTCTGCGCTGGCGGCGGGGGCTATTCTGCTGGTAGATTACAACAAAGCGGTTTTTCGTGGTACTATAGAAGCCTGACATGCGAAAACTCAACAGCAGGAGCCAGGGTGTGAACGATAGATCAATTCAGCCAGCAACAGCGACTCAACCCGCCAGAACCATTCAGCCACTCCAACCTGTGAACGTTGGGGTTATCGGCTGTGGCACGATCAGCAGCCGATATCTGGAGACCCTCAAACACTTGAAGATTCTGGAGACGCTGGCCTGCGCCGATTTGTTTCTTGAACGAGCGCAGGCGCGGGCGGCAGAGTTTGATGTGCCGCGCGCTTGCAGCGTTGAGGCGCTGCTCGCTGATCCAGAGATCGAGCTGATTCTCAATCTGACCATTCCGGCGGCGCATGCCGAGGTGGCGCTGGCTGCGCTGGAGGCGGGCAAGCACGTTTATAATGAGAAACCGCTTGCCATCAGCCGCGCCGATGCGCGCCAGATATTGGACACGGCTGGGGAGCGCGGCTTGCTGGTGGGCAACGCGCCCGATACGTTTCTCGGCGGAGGGTTGCAGACGTGCCGCAAACTCATTGATGATGGCTGGATTGGTGAGCCTGTCGCCGCCGTCGCGTCAATGATGGGGCGTGGGCCGGAACGCTGGCACCCTGATCCGGCTTTCTTCTATCAGCGTGGGGCTGGTCCGATGCTGGATATGGGTCCGTATTATCTGACGGCGCTGGTCTCGCTGCTGGGTCCGGTTCGGCGCGTCACCGGCTCGGCCAGGATCACGTTCCCTGAGCGCACGATTACCAGCGCGCCCCACTATGGCGAGATGATTCCCGTGCAGACGCCGACGCATATTGCCGGGGTGTTCGACTTTGCCAGCGGCGTTGTCGGGACGATTATCACCAGCTTTGATGTGTGGGAGAGCAGCCTGCCGAGCATAGAGATTTACGGGACGCGCGGCTCGCTCAGTGTGCCAGACCCCAATATATTTGGCGGGCCGGTACGGGTGCGGCGCGCTGGAGCGCAGGAGTGGGGTGAGACGCCGCTGACACACGGCTACAGCGAAAATAGCCGGGGCATTGGCGTGGCCGAGATGGCCTATGCGCTGCGCCTGGGCCGCTCGCATCGCGCCAACGGAGCATTAGGGTATCATGTTCTCGATCTGATGCTGGCGTTTGAGGAAGCTTCGGAGCAAGGCAGCCATATCGAGATTAGCAGCATGTGCGAGCGCCCAGCGCCGCTGCCGCTGGGCGAGGTGGAAGAGGAAACGCTCAGGGCATAATGGGAGCATCATCCCGCCTACATATAAAGCGGGTTTCCAGACAAGAAGGAGAAATACATGGACCGGCCACCCATTGCGCTGCAACTCTATACGGTGCGCGACGAGACCGCGCGTGACTTTGCAGGGACGCTTCGGCAAGTGGCGCAGCTTGGCTATCGCGCCGTTGAGTTTGCGGGCTATGGCGGACTCGCAGCGGACCAGATGGCAGAGCTATTAACAGAGCATGGCTTGCGCGCTGCGTCAACGCATATCGGTCTGGCGGCCCTGGAGAGCAATCTTGGCCGCGAGCTTGATTATTGCCAGACGATTAACTGCTCCGCGCTGGTTCTGCCCTGGCTGCCGCCTGAGCAGCGCGGCGCGGACGACCTGCGCGCGCTTGCCGAGCGCCTCAATGAGATTGGCCGCCGCTGCCACGAGCGCGGCATCGCGTTTGGCTACCATAACCATGATTTTGAGTTTGCTCAGAGCGAGGGGGCGATGCTCCTCGACGCGCTGCTTGAAAACACAGACCCGCTGGTGGTTGCCCTGGAGCTTGATGTCTACTGGGCGGCCTATGCCGGTGTCGATCCGGCGGCCTATCTGCGCAAGCGCGCTGGCCGCGCGCTGCTGATTCATGTCAAGGATATGGCGGCTGACCGGAGCTTTACCGAGGTAGGCGATGGGACGCTAGACATGGTGGGCATTTGCCGGGCAGCGCACGAGCAGGGCGCGCGCTGGTATATTGTGGAGAATGATCAGCCCCGTATCCCTTCGCTGGAGAGCGCGCGCCGCTCGTTGGAAAAGCTGCGGGGTATCTTGCAAGCGATCTAAATGCCTGTGATCAGCTTGTTCATGTAGCCACAAGAGGAGGGTTGTATGTCAGATCGTGTCGGATTTTTGACGATGGGCGAGGGCGGCCAGGCGTCTGCTGAGATACCGACGCTTGGCGTGGGCATGCTGGGCTATGCTTTTATGGGCAAAGCGCACACTAACGCCTACAAGAAGCTGAACTACATTTATACTCCTCCGCCTGCGCGGGCCAGATTGGTTGCTATTGCGGGCAGCAATCAAGCGCGTGTGGAGGCTGCGGCGCGCCGGTATGGATACGAGAAGGCTGTTACCGACTGGCGGGCGCTGGTGAATGATCCCGACATTCAGGTGTTTGATAATGGCGCGCCCAATCATTTGCACGCCGAACCCTGTATTGCCGCTGCGCGGGCTGGCAAGCATATCATCTGCGAGAAACCGCTGGGCCGTACCGCCGCCGAGGCGAAGCAGATGTGGGAGGCGGCGCGGCAGGCTGGCATTGTGCATATGTGCGCCTTCAATTATCGCTTCGTTCCGGCTATTCGCCTGGCGCGGGAGATCATCCAGGCGGGTCGGCTGGGCCGGATCTATCATTTCCGCGCGCGCTATTTGCAAGAGTGGATTACCGATCCGGCCTTTCCAATGGTCTGGCGAATGGATGCGGAGACGGCAGGAACAGGGGCTATCGGCGATCTGGGTACGCATATCATTGACATCGCGCGTTTTCTGGTTGGCGAGCCAGCGACGATCAGCGCGAATACCGCGACGTTTATTCCTGAGCGGCCAACCGCAGAAGGTGGCACCGGGCGGGTCACGGTGGATGATGCGTTTGCCGCTACACTGACCTTTGCCAATGGAGCGATAGGCACGCTGGAAGCGACCCGTTTTGCGCGCGGTCGCAGAAATCATCAAGCATTAGAGATCAACGGTGAGAAAGGTTCGCTGGCCTTCAATATGGAGCGCCTGAACGAACTGGAAGTCTATTTGCCCGAAGAAGAGACTTCCCGCGACGGGCAGGGCTTCCGGCAGGTGCTTGTCACCGAAAGTACGCACCCGTTCTATGACGCCTGGTGGCCGCAAGGGCATATCATCGGCTGGGAGCATACGTTTGTGCATGAGATCAAACACTTCTTCGATGCTGTTACCAGCGGGAAGCCGGTTGCCCCGGAGGGCGCTAATTTCGAGGACGGCTATCGCGCCTCGGTGGTGGCCGACGCCATTGTGGAATCGGCGCGCAGCGGCCAGCGCGTGGCTATCACGTACTGAGCGCGCCTTGCAACCTTCTGGCAGAGCAGTGGTCCTCACCTGTTGAGCCGCCTTCCAGACGGCTCAACGCTGAGAGCGAACGCAGCGATAGAGAGCCAGCGTTTACGCTGGCGCAGCGTCTCGCCGCCAGGGACGGCGGCGGTACACGCAGAGGTCGGCGCTACAGGCTGATTGGGTGTTGTTCAATGGGTTGATGTGTTTAACCGTCCCTCAGAACCTGCCAGACTTGCGCGCCAAGCGAGGGCAAGCTGTCCAGGGGCAGCATGCCCCCGACGATACGTGCCTCGGTTCCGGTCAGCACATTCCGCAGCCGGGTTCCTTCTTCCAGCCCGACGTGGCTTACTGGCAAAGCTCGAACCCCATCGCTTGATCTTCTTGCCACAACCAGTAATCTTTCCTCTGGAGCCTCGCGCAGATAGGCCAGCGTCTCGTTGGCGGCATAGACGAATTGGATGCCTCCCCAGCGCAGCGCGGGCGAGGTTCTGCGCAGCCGAATGAGCGTCTGATACAAAGCGCGGAGTTCATGGTTCCACTTCTGAGGCTGCCAGGGCATGCAGCGCCGGTTATCAGGATCACCGCCGCCGTCCAGCCCAATTTCGTCGCCATAATAGACACATGGCACGCCCGGATAGGTGAAGAGAAGTGTGGCAGCGAGGCGAACACGATCTTCTTCACCGCCGAGAATGCCGGAGATGCGCGGGGTGTCGTGGCTGTCCAGCAAGTTCAACTGCTGCATGGCAATCTGCCAGGGGATCGCGGCCAAAAACGCGCGCCATTGATCAACCAGCGCCTCCGTTGGCAAGGGATGGCGTCTGGCCCAGGGAGCGCGCCAGTGCTGATAGAGGCCAGATGGGGCGAGCCATTGTTGCAACGGCAGCATAAATCCCTGGTAATTCATGCCAGCGTCAAGTTCATCGCCCTGGAGGTGGGACGTGCCATCAAAAAAGAGTTCGCCAAGCAGATAGGCGTGAGGCGTTTCTTCTTTGCTGGCGCGCCGCATGCCGCGACCAATCTTATGCCCAAGCTGGCTTTCTCCCTGGCGCGCCAGCATATTGGCTACATCAATCCGCCAGCCATCAATGGAGAACGGCGGGCGCAGCCAGTAACGTGTGATCGCGTCTTTATTCGCGTACATGATCTCGCGGAGCCGCTGGCTGCGATAGTTCAGTTTGGGCAGGCTGTGTATCCCCAGCCAGGTGGTGTATTCGTTGCGCCCGCGATCAAAGGTAAAGAACTCGGCCTCCGGGGCTGTCGGATTGGCCTGCGCTTTGAGAAACCAGGGATGGGTGGCCCCGCAGTGGTTGGGTATCATGTCCAGCACCAGCCGAATGCCGCGCGCCTGTAACGCCTGGCGGAGCGCGATGAGCGCGGCTTCCCCGCCAAAATGGGGGTCAACGTGTAGATAATCTTCGACATCATACTTATGGTTGCTTGGGGAAGTAAAGATAGGGGTGAGGTAGAGCGCCGAAATGCCCAGTTCCTCCAGATAATCCAGCTTCTGGAGAATGCCCTGGAGGTCGCCGCCGAAGAACTCGCGCGCGCCGGTTCGGTCATGGGAGGCAGGCGCTTCTTCCCAGCGCCGGGCAATGACGGGCTTTCCGTGGTACAGATATTCCCCGCTGCGAACGTTATTAGTGGGGTCGCCGTCAGCGAAACGATCAGGAAAAATCTGGTAGAAGACGGCATCCTGCACCCAGGAAGGCGCCTGGTAGTCGGCGAGGAGTACGAAGTCGTGCGCGTCGGTGGGGGTATGGCGCATCGCTCCTAGAGCCGTGAGCCACCATTCTCCTTCTGGCGTCAGCAGCCAGAAGCGGTAGTTGTTGCGCGGCATGGTCAGGGGGAACTCCACTTCCCACCAGCGGCACGTCGCGTCGGTCTGAGTAAGGCGCATCTCAAGCAGTGACTGGTTACCGTCGGGAGAGATGCGCAGGAATACGCGCTCAACCGGCGCATTCAGGCCGGTACGCAGCCTGATTGACACGCGCTCACCGAGCGTATACGCGCGCGCGGTGACATAACGCGGAGACCCATCGTGGTGCAGGCTTGTCGTCCAGTGCATATCAGTTGTGCGTCCTTCTTGTTTAAGATGTGCGCTCATTATATCCGCTTCCTCTGTTTCTGCACGAGAGCAGCGCCAGATGATAACGCGCGCGGCTCATCCCAGTGTTCGCTGGGATCAAAAAACACGTCCTAAAAACAGTTGACTTTTCAACTGTTTTGTATTATACATTCTGTAAGTCAACTGTTGAACTCATAACTATTACAGAAAGCGGGCGCTATGAGTCGAGGCGAAGAAGAAAAGGATGTCACCCAGGAGGTCTATCAGATGCTGAAAAAGGCGTTTCTCTTACTTGATGACTGTGACCGCCACTTCTTCACCACCTATGGCCTTAGCTCCCGCCAGTTCTGGGCCTTACAGCATCTCGATGAACAGCAGGGACGTTCAATGGTTGACCTGAGTCGGGTCTTGCTGACCGATAAAAGTAATGTCACTGCCATTGTAGATCGGCTGGAGCGAGCTTCTCTGGCCCGGCGCACCCCTGACGCGCGTGATCGCCGCGTCTTTCTCATTACGCTGACCCCCGAAGGTCGTCGCTTGCGTGATTTCGTCTGCAAGGAGCATGAAGCGCGTATTCGTGAGCTGATTGGTGTCGTCAACGAGGGCCATTTACACACTCTGCTGGATCATCTGACGACGATCAGCGATAACCTGGAGAGCTATCTGGAGCAGGCTGATAATCCTCCGCTCGCTCTGCCAGGATAGGTTGCGCAGTTTTGCGCCATTTTTTCCAGGGGGGATAACGGCCAATGCGGTCCCCCATACGCTCATCGAGGAGGGTTGATCCATGTCTATCAAGCGTGTCGGCGCGTACCTTCTTCCGCTCGCACTCATCAGCGCATTTTTCCTGGCTGCCTGTGGTTCTAGCCCTGGTGGCCCTGCCAGCAAGAACATTGATTACAGCGGTAATATCGTCATCTGGCATGGCTGGGAGGGCAGCTATCTGGCAGAGAAGCAGGCCATTTTTGATGCCTATCATAAGATGCACCCGAATGTAACCATTACGCTGGTTCACCAGGAAGATGTGGTGCAAAAGTCCGTTACGGCGATCAACGCTGGCTCTGGCCCGGATATAATCGCCTGGGCGGATGATTCGCTGGGTACGCTGGCGCAAAGCCGGATCGTGATTCCGCTGGACGACTACATCAGCAAGAGTTTCGTTGATAAAACCTATAATAAGGCAGCGGCGCAGGGTGTGGAGTTCAACAATCATGTGTGGGGCGTGCCGGAGGCAGTCGAAGCGGTGACGATCATGTACAACAAGTCGCTCATATCCGCCGACCAACTGCCCAAGACCACCGACGATATGCTGACGTTCGCACAGAACTACCAGGCGCAGCACCCTGGGAGCTATGGTATAGTCTGGCCTACTGAGGACGCCTATTATAACGCCGGGTGGTTCTATGGCGCTGGCGCGTTCTATGTGCATGAGGACGGCAAAGTTGGCCTGAATACCCCGGCTGGGATTTCGGCGGGCAAGTTCCTGGATTCCTTTAAGCCCTATCTGCCAAGCCAGATTGATGGCGGTGTTGCCAGTTCGCTCTTTAAGGAAGGCAAAGCGGCGGCGGTCATTGATGGCCCCTGGAACTACAACGACTACTCTAAAAGCACGAACGATAACGTCGGTTTTGCGATGCTGCCGGTGGTATCTTCCAGCAGCAAGGCTGCTCAGCCGTTCGTAGGGGTGAAGTCGCTGTGGGTGACGAAGCTGTCCAAGAATCCGGCCCTGGATGCTGACCTGATGACGTTCTACACGAACGCTGAGAATCAGATTGCGATGGCGAAGGCCAACGGCGAGATTCCGGCGAACCTGGCCGCCGATAATGACGCGAGCGTGAAGGCGCTGGCATCGGTGGGCGGCTTTGCGCTTCAAGCAACCCTGGGAACGGCCCTGCCGAATACGCCGTATATGTCGCAGTTGTGGAAGCCGGTGGCTGACGCGCTGACCGCTATCTGGACCGGAGCGCAGACACCTGAAGCCGCGCTGGCAGATGCGCAGCAAGCGGCTGAGCATAACATCCAACAACTCAACTCGTAGGCACGTGAAGCGCCGGATGAACTGATGCGCTGATTGGAAAATAGGAAGGGTGGAGGCCAGGATCGCGGTTCTCCACCCTTCCTGTATACTGCGCTCACATACTGCTACGCTCTGGTAAGAGGAGGCGCCATATGCTGACGGTAAAGCGTAGAACGATTGCCATGTATTTGCTGCCGCTTTTTACCGCAGTTGCCATCATCAATCTCTACCCGATTCTGTACATGGTTACCATCTCGTTTACCAACAAGAGCCTGTTTCATCTCGATGATTATCACTTTGTTGGCTTACAAAATTATCAGCAGGCGTTGGGCAGCTTGCAAAGCGATTTTTTGTATGTCGTCCTGCTCACTTTCCTGTATGTATTTGTCTGTGTCGCGCTCTTTCTGATCTTCGGGATGTTGACGGCGCTGGCGTTGAACAACCCCAGGATCAAAGGGCTGCCTTTCTGGCGGATGGCGTTGATCTTGCCCTGGGCGGTACCCAGTCCCATCACGGCGCTCGTCTGGAAGTTCATGTTTCATTATGACTTTGGCCCGATTAACAAGCTGCTGCGGGTGGCATTTGGGCCGGAGGCCGGGGTTCCCTGGCTGACGACTTCGTGGGGAACCTTTGCTGCGGTGGTTATTATCAATCTCTGGCTTTCTTATCCCTTTTTCACGGTGGTGATTCTGGGCGCTTTGCAAAGCGTACCCCAGGAATTGCACGAGGCGGCCAGCGTGGATGGCGCGAATGCCTGGAAGCGTTTCCGCTATGTCACTTTGCCGCTGCTCCGCCCAGCCATCACGCCCGCAACCATCTTGAGTGCTATCACCACTTTCCAGATGTTCAATACGGTCTGGCTGGTGAACCGAGGCGGGCCAATCACCAGCGCGCTCAAGCCTGGTTTTACCTCGTATGTGATGATCTACATGTACAACAAGCTCTTTGGGGATACCGGCGGTAATCCCAAATATGGCGCTATGGGGGCGGTGGCCGTGTTGATCTTTGTGATCCTGCTGCTGATGACGATTATTTCGCTGCGCGCCACGAATCTGACCAAGGAGGCCCAGGCATGAGTGACCAGACGTTGAAGGCGAGCGCCGGCGCGCTGCCAAAGGCCGGGATAGCGAGCAGGGTGGGCGAACGCGAGGAAGCGAGAGCCATGAGCCTGAGTCGGCGGCGCAGGGCAAGCCCCTGGACTTTCTTGATCTACGTGTTTCTCGTGGTTATGACCATCTTTGCGCTGTTCCCCATTTATTTTGTCCTCCAGGCATCGCTGCGCGGCAATCAGACCCTCTATACTACTGATCTTCAACTCTTTCCGACGAAACCAACCCTGGATAACTATAGGTTTGTTCTCACTCAGCTTCCTTTCCTGAACTGGGTGTGGAACTCGATCTATGTCTGCGGCCTGGCGACGCTGATTGGCCTGTTCTGTTCGACTACTGCGGCGTATGCGCTGGCTCGCTTCCGCTTTCGGGGTCGGCAGCTTACGCTGGTGGTTCTGCTGGGCATCTATGCGTTTCCGAGCCTGCTTGCTCTGATGGCCTACTACCTGCTTTTGCAGTCGCTGCACCTGATTAATACGCTGGAGGGGCTGGCGTTAGTCTACGCGGCGCAGTCGGTGGTGTTTGGGGCGTGGAATATGAAGGGCTATTTTGATACGCTGCCTGTGGAACTGGAGCAGGCGGCGCTGGTGGATGGGGCAACCCCTACCCAGGCGTTTTGGCGTGTCACCCTCCCGCTGGCGGCTCCGGCGCTGGCAACCACGGCGCTCTTTGCGTTTATCCTGGGCTGGAATGAGTTTGCCCTCGCAAATATCCTGCTGAACTCGAACGGCCTGGGAGGAGAGAGCCTGGGGACCAATATCACCTTTCCAGTCGGAATCTACAGCCTGACAAGCAATTTCCGCGTGCCGTGGGGCTATTTCGCCGCAGCTTCGGTGATGGTTGCCGTTCCGATTATGATCCTGTTCTTCTACTTGCAGCGGTTCTTTAAGTCCGGCTTGACGATTGGAAGCGTCAAAGGCTAATTGAATGGTTCTGCGTGCGGCACTGCCAGAGGCAGTGCCGCACGCAGAACCATCTCTGGGCTGTCTACCTGAACATCAGGATGGATAGCCATCAGCTTCAGGGGGCCGGAGTGAGGAGAACGGTCAAGCCTCTTCCACGACTCCAGAGATAGATGAACTTGTCGTGGGAAAGGTAGCTAATGCGGTAGAGCGAGGAGTCAACGATCTTCAAGCCATCGCTGTTCCCGCCGACAACGACCACGAAATGGCCTCCACCAAGGGCAGGATAATAGCGGCCAACGTTATCCCGTATCCCCACAATCACCGGAAGGCCCTGCTGCGTGGTCACGCGCACTATTTCTTCATAACTGAGCGCCTGCTGAAATTGAACGTCAGCGTGGAAGTGATGTAGTTCAGCCGTGTAGCCCCAGGCGTTCTGACTCATCAAACCTCCCCAGGTGGTGATGTAGGGCGGGCTGTGGGCGCTCATCTCGTCAATGACCTGCCCAATAGTAACATTCGTCCGGCCCCAGGCGCGCATGACTTCGGTAAAGCTGGCCGCGCTGCATGACGAATTCCAGAAGAGGTCATGCTGACGTGACGAGGTATAGCCAGCGTTTCTGTCGGCTTGAATGATGGGGTGAACGTTCTGCGCGATCTGCATGTCCTTGACGGCAGTAGGTGAGACAGGCGCGACACTGGAGGCGCCTGTGAAGGAGGGGTGGTCGCTCCTTCCGCCCCCGGCAATGGCAAAGGTGGCGGTCAGTACGGCTAAAAGGACGGCCCCCATAACTGCGAACTTCAGCAGGTTGAGGCGCGACGGGGGAAGGTTCTGGATGCGGAAACGTTTCGCGCCAACTCTTCCAACAGAATGCGTGGGCGCGGGAATTAGTTGAAGATCGGCAGACGGCGGCGCCGGGAGTTCCTCTGGTTTGAGCGCGGGAAGCCGCAGCAGGGTGGGTTGCTGATGGATGCCTGAGCGGTCAGCAGCAGGCAGCGGTTGAGTTCTGGAGGGCTGTTGAGCCGTCTGAGACGATTCGACAACGGGAAGAAAAGGATGTGTTGTAAAACGCTGAGCAGCGTCTGGTGAAGCAAATGCAGGATGGTGATGGGGGGATGGGTTCCATTCCAGGGTTTCAGACAGAGTATGCGGGTCGCCAGGACGACGGGACATGCAAGTATCCCATTCCAGGGCCTCTATGGGCCATCAGTACAACAGTTTCCCGTGGGATACTTTAACGGATGTCCTACCTGTCTGTCTTGTATAACGGGTAGGTTTGGCCGAAAAGTACTAAGAAATGAGCGTCGTTTCCCCTGAGCGAACGTATGAAAAGGAGACATTATCATGTACCAAACGCTGATTACCGCTTCTGAGCTTGCCCAGAAGCTCTCTGCGCCCGATTGGGCGATTGTTGATTGCCGGTTTTCGTTGGGTGATAGTGAGCGCGGGCGCAGTGATTACGTCCAGGCGCATATCCCCGGAGCCGTCTACGCGCACCTGAACGAAGATTTATCCGGTCCCATCGCGCCCGGCAAAACTGGTCGGCATCCGCTCCCTTCCATAGAGACCTTTGCCCAGGTGTTATCGAACTGGGGAATTGATGGCTCTGTGCAGGTGGTCGCCTATGACGAGAGCGATGGCTCGATGGCGGCTGCCCGGCTCTGGTGGATGCTGCGCTGGATGGGGCATGAGGCGGCGGCGGTCTTAGACGGAGGCTGGCGGCAGTGGCAGAAAGCAGGGTATCCGGTGGCGGCAGGCGTGGAGCGCCGCGCCCCGCGTGCCTTTATTCCCCAGGTGCGCGGCGAGTTAGCGGTCTCGGCTGATGCCGTGTTAGCAAACCTGCGCGATCCCAACGCTCGTTTGTTGGATGTGCGCAGCGGGGAGCGGTATCGGGGCGAGAAAGAACCTATTGACCCGGTGGCCGGGCATATTCCAGGGGCGATCAATGCCCCGTTCGCTGATATGCTGGGTGATGATGGTCGCTTTTTGTCGCCGGAAGCATTACGAGCGCGCTTTCAGGCGCTGCTGGGTGGGGTTCCGCCTGAGCAGGCGATCTTCTACTGCGGTTCGGGAGTCACTTCGGCGCATGAACTGCTGGCGTTAGCGCACGCTGGCCTGGGTGATGGGCGTTTGTACGCGGGATCGTGGAGTGAGTGGATTACCGATCCGCATCGTCCGACCGCCACAGGGGCAACCTGATGAGCGCATGTCGGTGTTTCACGTGAAACATCGGACGCCCGCGCCATTTCTGCAATACTTTTTCTGCTCATAGCGTCTCTTCTATAGAAGACCTTGCAAGTCTACTGAGATGCTGTATGCGAGCAAGGAAGAGGTGAGCCGATGTGGACCTACGTCTTGCGGATGCTGCGTCGGCAGCGTGGGAAAAGCGCGCTGGCGAGCGGGGGCTTTCTGGTGGCCGCCTGCGCGCTGGTCCTGTTGAGCGCGACGACGCAAACAACGGTGGTGCAGGCCAATCAGATTATCAGCCAGAGTTGGCGGCCTACCTATGATCTGGTGGTGCTGCCCGCCAACGTGAAGCTGCCACCTGGGCAGGTGGTGCCCGCCGATTATCTGGAGGGCTATGGCGGCGGCATCAGTATGCAGCAGTACGCGGCCATCAAACGCTTGGCAGGGGTGGAGGTGGCCGCGCCCATTGCCTACATCGGCTATATGTCCTTGCCCACGCCGCGTATCGCCTTCCCAAATCGGGACTTTGCCCTAGGCTTCTATCAGGTGAACTGGACGCTGACCGCTTTCAACGGGCAAAAGCAGCTCGTTGAATACCAGGAAAGCAAGATCTATTATATTCAATCCTGCGGCATTGGCTACAATGTTTTTCCACTTGATCTGGTATTACAACATCCAGAGTTTCAGGCCCAAAGCTATCAGGAGCAGACGTGCCTCCCTCCTAACATTGCAAGGGTATCTCATCCCATTTTAGACCTGAGAACCCCTGATGTCGGGGGTTTTCTCCTGGCAGCGGTTGATCCAACAGCAGAAAGTCAACTGGTGCATCTGAATCAGAGCATTACGAGTGGGCGTATGCTCACTGAGCAGGATACCATCCATAAAGATGAGCGCTATGCTCACCATTACCACGCTTGTAATACCGATGTAACAACCGGGGATTGTAAAGAGATTCCCATCGAAGCGGTACCCATGCTCATTCATCAGAACCTGCCGGGGCAAATTGGCCTCAGCACGCAATTTACCCAGCTCACGTTGGGCAGTCTCCCTCCCGACGATCTGCCAAAGCTGAACGATCCTCGCTTTGTGGCCCAACTTCCCGGCCAGCAGAATATTTTCAGCGGATCGGTCCCGCTGGTGCAGAGCAATCCAGACCGCTTCGCCAACGCCTCCCTGGCCTGGGATGGACACTCCTGGCAGCCGCTTCCGCTCGACTTCAACAAGGAAGGCAACGCTATTGAGAGCTACGATTTGGATTTGTATGGCGCGACAAAGCCAGCGAGTTTGACCTATCAGCCCACAACTGCGCCGGATGGCAGCGCGGGCTATACGCTTGTGCCAACGGGGACTGAGGGGCCAGAAGTCACGTTCCGCCCGCTCACACCCTTAAAGACGCTCAAGAAGCAGCATGTGGATGCGCTCTACACCTTTGAGGAGGACGGCCAGTTTAGCGATCAGAGCATTGCGTCGCAGTTTGCCAATCCGCTCAACTGGCTGCCTGAGAACACGTATACTGCGCCGCCCGTGATGCTGCGCTACGATGCGGCGGGGCATCCAGTCGCGCCGACAATGCTCTTGCCGACGACCAATCACGCGGGCTATCTCTTGCAGCCGCCGCTGGCGCTGACGACCCTGGACGCGGCGCGCCAACTGGTGGGCGACAATCTCATCAGCGCCATACGGGTGCGGGTGGCTGGAGTCAGTCAGGCCAACCAGAATAGTTGGAAGCAGATTCAACGGGTGGCGGGGCTGATTCACCAGCGCACCGGCCTGACTGTCGTGATTACACTTGGCTCATCGCCCAGCCCGACGCTGGTCTATGTGCCTGGGGCGAAAGCGGGGCAGTTTGGGAAGAATCCAGCGATTGCGCTCACCGGCTGGGTTGAGGAACGCTGGATTTCGGTTGGCGCGTCGGTCCTCTACCTGGCGCAGTTGGGCGCAACCCGTCTGCTCCTGCTGCTGGCGGTGCTGGCGGTCTGCCTGGGCAATCTGGTGGTGGCGTTTAGCGCGCTGCTCACCGCTCAGCGCAAGGAGTTTGCGCTGCTCTCGGCGCTGGGCTGGCCGCCCTGGCAGCACGCCCGGCTGTTCTTGATGCAGGCGCTGCTCTTCGCGCTGGGAGGTGGTATCGTGGGGGTAGGAGCGGCCTTGCTGATCACGACGCTGCTGGAGGCCATCCCCATCTGGCTGGTGGTCATCTGGACGCTGCCCGCCATGCTCTCCCTGGCGCTGGTGTGTTCGCTCTATCCGCTCTGGCGCATCTGGCGCATGCAGCCTGCCGAAATCTTGCGGACGGGCGCGGGCGTCACGCCGCCGCGCGCCAGGGGATGGCGGCTGCCGCTGTGGATTTCGCCGATCAACAGCCTGGTGCTGCGCAATCTGACGCGCGCGCGTCCCCGCACGTTGATTACGATAGGGAGCCTGTTCCTGTCGGCGGCGCTGCTGGTCTTGATGGTGAGCAGCATCCTGGCCCTGCGCCAGACGCTGATCGGCACCCTGCTGGGGAACTTTGTGCTGGTGCAGACGGCGGCTCCGCAGATTGCCGGGAGCGTGTTTGCGCTGCTGCTGACGTTTCTGAGCGTGGCGGACCTGCTGCTCTTGCAGGTGCGCGAGCGCCAACAGGAGATCGGGGTGTTGCAGGCGGTGGGCTGGCGTCCGCGTCTGGTGCAAGGGATGTTTGTCAGGGAAGGGCTGCTGCTGGCGCTGGTCGGGGCTGTGCCAGGCGCGCTGGCAGCGGAAGGGATTCTCGCGGCACAGCAGAGCATTCAGAACGCGGTCTTGCCACTGGTCGGGCTAGGCGCGATCATTCTGCTGGCGCTGGTGGCCGGGCTGGCGACGATTCCGGCGCTGCGAGCGGTGAGCCGGATGCCGGTGGCGGAGGTACTGCGTGCTGAATAGCGCGCCAGGAAGGAATCCAACGGTATGAGAGAGCGAGCCATCTCCACTGCCTGGGCCTGGTTTGGGAACGAGGAGGAGCGCAGCGCCTCGGCGGCCAGCGACCAGGAGGCGCGCTTTGCGCTGCTCTATCAGCGCACGTATCCGGCGGTGCTGGGGTTTTTGCGCCTGCTCGTTGGCTCGCCGGAAGTGGCCGAAGACCTGACGGCGCTGGTCTTCGAGAAGGCGCTGGCTCATTTCGAGGAGGTGCGCGCGCCAGAGAGCGCCACCGCCTGGCTTTTTCGCATAGCGCGCCACGCGGCGGCAGATTATTTCCGACGGGCGAAGCCCACCGTCTCGCTGGACCGCCTGCTGCCAGTGGAGCATCCCCAGGCCGAGGCGGTGGAAGAGGGGGCCATTGCCCGCGAGGAAGCGCGAGTGCTGCTGGCGCATCTTGAGCGCCTACCGGGGCGCGAGCGCGAAGTCATTGGGCTAAAGTTTGTGGCGCAACTGACCAATCGGGAGATCGCGCGCGTCCTCCAGATACCGGAAGGGACGGTTAGCTCGACACTGTACCGGGCGCTGCGGCGGCTGCGGACAGCATTTAACGAGAAAGGAGGCGCAGGATGAAGCCGGGAGAAGAGCAGCCGACACCGGCATGGCTTGACGACCTGGACGCCATCATTGCCGGGCAGGACAGCCCTGCTGCCAGTGAGGACGAACTGCTCCAACTGGCGCAGCGGCTGAGCAGCGGGCTGACGCCGCTGCGAACGCTGAATCAGGCCGCAGAACAGCGGCGTGTGCGCCTCCTGGGGCGGTTGCACGCCACGCAGCAGGCGCGAGCCGCCAGGAACCAGCACAGGCGCGTGCGTTTTGCGCTGCTGCTGGCGCTGCTGCTGCTGGTCGTCCTGGCGAGTGGGACGCTGGGCGCGGGGGCGCTGAGGGGTGGGTGGGGCGCGGCCCAGCAGGTCTGGCACGCAGCGACCTCGCTCCAGCAGGTGCAGGGCATTTCTCTTGCCCAGCTTGAGCGCCCGCATCCCGGCTTGCACCCCTTGCCGCTGCTGCCCACCGCGCTGCCAGGGGATACCCAGGGCAGCGCCTATGGGGTGATTACTGACGCGCGTGACCCGAATCTGCTGAAGGTGTTTGTGGCGACCTGGCGCATGGCCGGGCAGGACGTGTCGCTCTATGAGCAGCCAACTGGCTTTCCGCTCACGTCCTCGGCGGCGCAGACCGTGCCAATAGGCGCGCTTCAGGGACAGGTGTTCGTGGATGAGAGCGGCAATCACGCCCTGCAATGGTATCAGGATGGGATGGAGTGTCAACTGACCAGCACACTGCCGGTTGAGCGGCTGGTGGCGCTTGCCAGGGACTTTCAGCCTATCAAGAACTGGGATTTGTTTCGTTAAGGGAGGGAAGGCGTATCGTCTATGGAACACAAGCCAGCTACTGAAACCCCCGACGCGCAGCAGAACGGAGAGCATCTGCCGCTGCTGCGTGTGGACCAATTGAGCAAGAGCTATCCGCTGCCAGCGGGCAGGCTTCAGATTCTTCAGGAGATGGCCTTTGCGGTGCAGCCGGGCGAGTTTGTGGCGATCACCGGGCCATCCGGCTCTGGCAAGACGACGCTGCTCTCGCTGCTGGGGGCGCTGGAAAGGCCGGACAGCGGGGACATCTGGCTGGAGGAGATTGCTGTCCATCGGCTGCGCGGCCCGGCAGCAGCCGATTTCCGGCGCGAGCAGATCGGGTTCGTCTTCCAGTTGTTTTATCTGCTGCCGAATCTGACGGCGTTGGAGAATGTGATGGCGCCGCTGCTGCCCTATCGCCGCAAGCTCAGCTTCAACCTGAAGGATCGCGCGGCAGACCTGCTGGAGCGGGTGGGGCTGGGAGATCGGCTGGGGCATCCGCCTGCGCGGCTCTCTGGCGGCGAGCAGCAGCGGGTGGCGATTGCGCGGGCGCTGATCAATCGGCCAAAGCTGGTGCTGGCCGATGAGCCGACGGGCAACCTGGACCCGGCCACCGGGCTGGAGGTGCTGGAGACGCTGCGCGACTTGCAGCGCACGAGACACCAGACGCTGCTGATGGTGACGCACGACCCGCAGCTTGCAGCCCTGGCAGACCGGCAGATGCACCTGGAACAATCGAGCCAATGAGACAGCCCGCTTTGCCTCGGTCTGAGCCTCATACGTTCCGCAAGCGTGGGATCACTTCTTCGGCAAAGCGATAGAGCGGTTCGTGATCGTAGGCCACGCGCGGAAAAGAAACGAGTACGTAGTTGACGCCGACATCGATCAACGCCTGAATACGCCTGGCGATCTGTTCAGGGTCGCCGATGATCGCGTTTCTGGCAAAGTCGGCAAAGCTGACGCCGGTTGTCCGGCGCGCAGCTTCGGTCGACGTCTCAGGGTTCTGC
Organism: Ktedonobacterales bacterium; assembly: GCA_036557285.1. Lineage (NCBI taxonomy): Bacteria > Bacillati > Chloroflexota > Ktedonobacteria > Ktedonobacterales > Ktedonobacterales bacterium. Next base: position 201,881 of record DATBHW010000005.1, on the reverse strand, counting down.
CCAGGCTTGAGCAAGACCAGATCTTCCAAACTTGTTGAGCGGGTAATTGTCTCGTAATCGCGCCCCAAGGCGCCGCAATGATCACGCAGGACGGCAAACTTATGGCGCAGCATTTCTGGCTCTCCCCCTACGTTGCAGGCATCGGCCCAGCGCGCCACCAACTTGAGAGTCACACGCTCGCCCCCGCCTCCAATCCAAAGCTCTGGATGCGGCTGACGCACCCCTTTGGGTTGGTTGATCGGGCTGCTAATGCTGTACGTCGAGCCAGCGACTACGGGCGTGTCTTCGGTCCACATGCGCACAACGATTTCGCAGGCTTCTGCAAAGGCCCGCATGCGCGTGGGTGTTTCGGGAAAGCCATAGCCATAGGCTTGCCACTCATGCTCATACCAGCCTGCGCCCAGGCCGCAGTAGAGCCGCCCATGACTTAACACATCTACTGTTGAGGCCATCTTAGCCAGCAGAGCGGGATTGCGATAGCCAGCGCATGTGACCATCTGCCCTACATTCACCCGCTTCGTATCTCGCGCCAGGGCTGCGGTGATGGTCCAGCATTCGAAGACCGTTTGCTGCACCGGAACAGGAATCGGATGAAAATGGTCGTAGACCCAGATCGAGTCATACGCCTCAAGGCGATCAACCACCTGGGCTACACGGGTCATTGCCTCGTACTGTTCCACTGGATCGGTAATTTCAGCCAGGTCCATACGCCACCCCTGCGGCACAAAGACGCCAAATTGGATCATTAAAAGTCCTCCTGAAAGCGGGCATGCTGTGTTGTGATGTGGCGCTCACAGTGTATCAACCCCGATAGCTGCTGGCAAGGGGGTCCAGGTCAGCAGAATATTGCCAGCCGCTCCCAATGAGGCGCTCTCTGATCCGCACATCCTGAATGTATCGTTTACTACAGAAGTAGGCAGGGTTCTGGTGTTAGTCTCTCCAAGAGAAGGGGAGTGAACCTGGCGCTGCTCCCCTTCGTGGAAGGAGTAACAACCGACCCAGGCGGCGCTGCCTGGTCTGGTGTAGATATAGTGAAAATATTGTGAATATGCATATCATGGATACCATCAATATGAGGAAAACTGCTCGTGGACGGGCCAATTATCGGACTTGCCTGCTGTCTCTCCTCCTTCTGGCGACTATCCTGGCTACCTGTATAGGCCCTCAGCCTGACTCTGGCCCCTCTTCCGCCGCGAAGATTACCCCTGGTCCCTTGCATACGATGAAAAGCAAACTGGTGGATGCCTCCGGTCACGAGGTCCATCTCACCGGCATCAACTGGTTTGGGATGGAGACAGGGTTCTTTGCCCCAGGAGGGCTGGCTGTTCGCAATTGGCAAAATATACTGAATGAGATCGTTCAGGCTGGTTTCAATACGATCCGCTTCCCCTTCAGCAGCCAATTTCTCGACGATCCCGAGAGTCTGCCCAGGGATATTAATTATGAGAAGAATCCTGATCTGCAGGGCTTGCGTGGACTTGGCCTGCTTGATCGTCTGGTTGAGGGGGCGCGGCTGCGTGGCCTCAAGGTCATTCTTGACCGCCATCGGCCAACTGCCGACGATCAAACCGCTCTCTGGTACACCGATCAGGTACCGGAGTCGCGCTGGATTGCCGATTGGGTCATGCTCGCCAAACACTATCGCGGCAATGATACGGTGATAGGCGCTGACTTACACGGCGAGCCACATGGTCCGGCTACCTGGGGCAACGGCGACCCCTACACCGACTGGCGGCTGGCCGCAGAACGAGCGGGCAATGCCATCCTGAAAGCCAACCCGGACTGGCTGATTATTGTGGAAGGGATTGAGCAATACAAAGGAGGACTGTACTGGTGGGGCGGCAACCTGCAAGGGGCCGGGAAATATCCGGTTCGATTGTCGCGGCCAGACAAGCTGGTCTATTCGGCGCATGACTACGGGCCGGATGTGTACCCGCAGGCGTGGTTTCACGCCGCAAACTTTCCGCAGAACCTCGCCTCTATCTGGCAGCAGCATTGGGCCTATCTCCAACTAAGCGGACAGACTCCGGTATTGATGGGCGAGTTTGGGGCCAGTTCTGTGAGCGAGACAGAGGGAACCTGGCTGCGGAGCCTTATGGCTTTTCTCAAAGCGCATGGCTTCAGTTATACCTATTGGGCGTGGAATCCAGACTCAGCAGATACGGGAGGACTTCTTTTGCAAGATTGGACAACGCTCGATCAGCAGAAACTGAGTATTCTGGAAACCTATCAGACGCCACTTCTGGACGTTCCCCGGATCAGGCCCAAGCCTCCTCAGCCGTCGCCAACGCCGACAAGCTGATCTGTTAAGAGGATGGCCCCTGGCAACGGCTCTCTGTATCTCACCTTTGCACGCAACTTGCAGCAGTACGGGCAGTTTTGTCCTTCTTCACCAAGGATGCTTCACCCGTTCTAAACAACTCTATGCACCAATCGCGCAGGTATCGAGCCAGGCGGCGCAGCGCAGCCAGGAGCAATTCAGGGATAGGGCGTCTCTTCCGTTCAGAGGAAAAACAGGAGCGTAAACGCCCTTTTCAATCTTATCCAGTCGAATATCAGCCGGATGAAACGCTCTATAAGGGCGATGATTCGCTTGCTTTCGGCGCACAACAAGCAGCGGATAGCCAGGAAGAGGCTGCGCTTGAATCGGAGCGGTTTGTCGGCTCTGGTGTTGAGGCGCTTGCGGAGGGAATCTGCGTTCTGGATGAAAGAGGCGTGATTGTAGCTGTCAACGAAGCCTGGCGTGATTTTGGCGAGGCAAATCCCCTCGCGCCGCTCAATGCTGGTGAGGGAGCAAACTACCTGGCAGTGTGCGAGCAGGCCACCGGCACAGAGGCTCAAGACGCGCAGGCGTTTGCGGCTGGCATCCGCGCGGTGATGAGCGGCGCCCACGATGGTTTCTCAATGGAATATCGCTGGGATACGACCAGGAAACAACGATGGTTTGTTGGCCGGGTGACGCGCTTTGCTGGTAATGGCTCATTGCGCCTGGTCGTGGCGCACGAAGAAATTACCGAACGCAAAGAGCTAGAGCAAGCCTTGCGCGAGGCTATTGCGGTGAACGAACAGGTGAAGCAGACGGCTGTGGTTGATGAGCGGCATCGCTTAGCCCGCGATCTGCATGACGCGGTAACGCAGACCATCTTTTCAGCGAAGCTGCTTGCTGAAGCTCTGCCCCGTATCTGGGAACGCCGCCCGGAAGAGGGACAGCGTTCTCTGGAGGAACTCCATCGCTTGATACAGGGTGCGCTGGCCGAGATGCGTACCCTGCTGATGGAACTGCGCCCGGCAGCAATAACTGAGAAAAAATTAGGAGAACTCCTGAAGCAGTTAACCGAGACTGTTGCCAGCCAGGCTCAGGTGTCGATCACGTTTTCGGTTGAGAATGACCGGATTTTACCGGCGGAGGCGCAAATTGTCCTCTACCGCATTGCGCAAGAAGCCCTCAATAATATCATTAAACACGCGAAAGCAAGCCATCTCGCGGTGAAGCTGGAATGCCAGTCAGGGGATGTGAGTGTTCGTGTGAGCGATAACGGATGCGGCTTTGATCCCGACGCCATTCGGCCAGATCAGATGGGGGTGAATATTATGCGCGAGCGCGCGCTGAGTATTGGGGCCAGGTTCGAACTCATCAGTCAGCCGGGGCAGGGTACTGAGATTCTGGTCATCTGGTCCGAGTTCGCAGGGAGCTAATCTTGTTGAGTCGCCTGGCCGCCTGGAATGCGGCGCTATAGATGCTAGCCGCAAACATCCAAGCAGCCTGGGTTTTATAAAGCCAGCTCCCCCACGTTGGAATCAATATGGATAATCCCAGGTCGCCGGGGGGCGGGTTCAGGAGCCGCGCTGAGCTTCACAAGAATGGCTGTGATGTCATCCAGGCCACCATGTTCCTTCGCCAACGCTACAAGCTTGCTGCTTGCCTGGCGCGTGTCGGGAGACTGGCGCAGCACCCGCTCCATATCGGGGTCACGCACCAACTCCCAGAGGCCATCAGAGCAGAACAGCAGTTGATCTCCATGAGCCGCTGGCAGATGCACGGTATCAATTTCCACTTGCGGCCCTTGCCCCAGGCATCGGTAGATTCGGTTCTTTCGGGGATGCGTATAGACCTCATCGCGCTGGATAAATCCTGCCACGACCAGGCTCTCAACAATCGAGTGGTCAACGGTAACGCGCCGAAGAGGCGCCTGCCTGGTCAGGAGATACGCCCGGTTCTTGCCGACATTGCAGATAGCAGCTTTCTGGTCACTGACCAGCGCGGCGGTAACTGTACAGCCGAACGGGTGGAGATGGCGCTGGTTGTGTTGATACAATATGGTGTTCGCGCTCTGGATGGATGCTGCCAGCAGCAGCGGCAAGTCTTCGTCGGGAAGCTCTTGCTGAGTCAGCACTGGAACGAATCGCTGAACGATGGCGCTAATGGTTGCGCCGCTGGCCTCACGACCTGTGGCATAGCCGCTGACACCATCAGCGACCACAAAGAGGCCAAAAGGGTGAAGCTGACCAGCCTCGCTTCTTGCGCCGGTGATGGTCAGAAAGCTATCCTCGTTTTCCTGTGTAGTCTGAATGCGCCCACCTTCTGTGAGTGCGCTGACCTCCATGCCTGACGAGCGCAGGGGCTGCGCATCGGTGGGCAGTGTATCCTGACGCCGATGGGTTGTATAAGCGTTTGACCAGGTGGGCTGAGGGGTCTTGGGAGCAGGCTGCCGCGTAGAGAGCTTATCAGGCTGCGACCAGGCAGGCAGCAATACCGGGAGTGCGTCTGCTCTCGCCGGGAAGGGAGACCACATTTCTCTCTGATCGCTGGCGCTCTGGCTTCTGGCGCCGGAGACGCTTTTTCTCGCCTGCCCCCGCGCCTGCCACCAATGGAAGAAAGGTGAAACGACCAGTGGTAGAACGAGCAAGAGACACAGCGCCACCCACACAGCCAGTACGAGGAGCGCCATACTCAATGGATTCAGCAGGGAGAGGTCAACGAGCATAGTCCTCATGGATGGGTCTCCTTGAGCGCGATGTTATTACGCTTTCCTCCAGGTCCACAGCACATTGATGATAAAGTTCCACCCTGTAGCGAGCAGGATGCCCAGCAGATTCGCCAGCAGGTATGGGCTATGCAGGCCAGTCACCAGCGCCCATAGTGTTGCTGTGGTTATGACCAGACCGCCCAATGAAATGAGGTTGAACTTAAGGAAACGCCGCCAAGAGAGCCAGCGTTTTCCAAACGTCCAGAGATCATTCCAGACAAAGTTATGGGCAATCGAGAGTTCGACTGCCAGCATGGAAGCGATGACAAGGGGCAGGGACAAGAGTTGGTGCAACAGCACCAGCGCGCCACTATTTACCAGCACGCCAGCCCCGCCGACCACCAGAAATTTGCTCAGCCTGGGGAACCAGCGAAAGCCAGCGGGGAAATGCTGCCTGGCGGGAGTGAGATTGGTCAGCAGGCGGCGTGCTGCTCGTGCCCTGCCTCGAAAGCGATCAGGATGCGTTCCATGATTGGCTCCGTGATTGGTCGTACTTGCAGGCGTCCTCCTGTCTCCGCTGCCGTCTTCGGGGAGATCCGTTGCTTGAGGATTGATATGCCTCATGAGGATGCTCCTGTTTCTGGCAGGTCCACGTTTTTTGTCTATCCTGCACATAAGACTACCTGCAAATGGGCGAGAGTACTGTAGCCATTCCTACATGGTGTGGTGGATCAGGAGCAGCCGCGCTATCCACTCAACTGTGGAGTGTGGCTGAGCGGCAGTAGTGTGGTGGATGCTACAGACCTGTTCTTCTCATCGGCGGTACTTGTTTTATCAAGAGCGTATACATTGCTTGTAGCTGTGAACAGGCGAGTTTCTCACAGGGGAAAGGAGTACTCACATGCTACCGCCAGAAAGCCCCCGGCTCACTCATATCTGCATTGTGGATGAAGATGAGCAGTTTCGCGCCCTGTTTCGCCAGATCCTTCAGGAGCAGGGTTATGAGGTGCTGGAAGCCTCGGATGGGCGTACCGCGCTGAGGTTGATGTGGACAAGCCCCTATCGGCTCGTCGTGATATTCGCGCAAACCTTTCCAGAGAGGGACGGCCTGACGGTTCTCAGTGCTGTTCTGGCTGATCCTCCTCTGGCGAGATACCATGCTTATCTGCTGCTCAGCGTCGCGCCCTGTCTATCTCCGTCACTAGAGGCGCTTGTCTCTACCCTGAAAGTGCCAATAATCACGCACCCGCAGGATCTCAGAAGTGTATTGAAACGAATTAGCCGATTGGCGCACCGGCTTGAGGCAAAACGGAATCATTCCAGGCGTCACCTTTCCGCAGAGATCAAAGATAATATGCTGGTCTCTGAACACTGCTGATAGAGCAGAGACATTGCCTGATTCGGCAGTGGACACTGATAGGAAGATAACCTCGCTAGTTTGGCCTGATCGAGCGTTTCCCAGTCGTCCTGAAGCAACCCGCCTGTGTCTCCTGAATCGGGGTTCCAGGCCCAATAGGTATAACTGAAGCCGTACAGCTTCATGAAGGCCACCAACTGGCTCAGCCAGATGCCCTCTTTCCCCTGCTCGACTGAGCGGCCCCCAAACTCTCCTACCAGCACCGGAGCCTGCCCGCTCAGTTGGAGGTAGGCCCAGTGCCGCTGCCAGAGACGGGCCAGATTCTGCGGAAAGTCCTCTGCCCAAAACCAGGATTGAGGATAAACCTCTGGCCCATAGTCATGCGCGGAATACACGAGCTTATCTGGTCGGAGCAGGCGCACAGGAAACTGGGCGGCGCCCTTCAGATTTCCGCCCCACCAGTAGTAGTCTCCCCGGTACTGCTCGATGCCCTGGACGATAATCAGCCAGTCCGGGTTGACTTTCAGGATGGCATTGCCCGCTCGTTCTGCGGCCAGCCGCCAGTCGGTGTAGGGGTCGCCGCTGCCCCAGGTGGCAGCGCCACGCGGCTCGTTGTTGAGGTCAGCGCCTATCACCGTGTCATTGCCACGATAGTGTCTGGCGAGCATGACCCAATCGGCAATCCAGCGTGACTCCGGTACTGTATAGGTGTACCAGAGGTCTGCTTGCGCATCAGCGGAGGGTCGGTGCCTGTCGAGGATGATCTTCAAGCCGCGCTGGCGCGCCCCTTCTATCAGGCGATCCATCAGGCTCAAACCATACAAGCCTCTCAAATCAGGGTTTTTCTGGTAATTGATACCCTGGGGCAGACTGGTGGGGTCAAACAACTGGTCGCTGAAAGGCAGGCGGATGGTGTTGAAGCCCGCCTGGACCATCTGGTTGAGCATATCCTGCCAGTTACGCACCTCCAGCCCGCCGGGGGCAAAGGCTCCTGTCTCCATTCCCGACCAGTTGACCCCGGTCAATTGCACTTCCTGGCAGGCTGCATTCACCAGATAGCCGTGTACTGCCCGCAAGAACCCTCCTTCATTTTCTGGCGTACAGAGTGGCCGCTGCAAACACTGGGGAAGAATGACCACCACGATGAGAACCGTCAGGAGAAAGAGCATCGTCATCCGCAGGCTGAAAAAATGGGAACCTCCCACAGCCCTGCGCCCATCTTGTGCCGGGCTGCCTGTTGTTTGACAATGAGGTATGCGCTTCCCCGGAACGGCTGGCATGGCCTATCTCCCCTGGAAGAGGTGAATTGGGCCGCTGCTCGTCTGGATGGTCAGTTTTGCCAGCGGCGGGGCGCCAACGCTGCCGCTGGCAAAACTGCTGCTGGCCGCGCCGCCCCTATTCTGGTGGTGGATAGCAATGCCTGGAAAATTGGTCTCTATGGCCCCGCTGGTCGTTCTGGCATCCACATGAAAGGCTGCGCCACGTGGCAACGTGAGGCCAACTGCGCCGTTGCCGCCCGCAAAGAGGTAGCTCCCCTTGGGGTCGAGCGATCCGTGAAAGTTAATCGTTCCGCTGGCAGCCTGGACTGTTGAGTGTCCTCGCAGATGGGCATCGCTGGTGGTAATCGTCCCGTTCTGAGTGCTGAGGGTCATCTGGCCGTTGACGTGATTGGCGTTGAGCGAGCCGCTCGCGCTCTTGAGCGCCAGAGCGCCATTGAGGTGAGTGGCCCAGATAGACCCATTGGTATTACTTAAGGCGATCTGACCGCTGAGGCCATCGGCCTCCAGGGTGCCACCGTTTGCCAGGCTGGCGTGAACGCCGGTCTGGCTGGGGACGCTTACATCGAAATCCACCCAGGTATCCTCAAACAGATCACTTTGTATATCGCTTGTGATGGTGATCTTGTCGCCGCTCTGTTTGTAGTGAATCTGAATGGCGTCAGGAAAGCCGTTTTTCTTCTCTTTAATGGTAACCTGCCCATCTGTACCCCTGGTGATATGGACATTGCCAATGGAATGGGCAAATACCAGTTCCGGCTGGCTGTTGATAGGGAAACTCATGGTGTCTGGCGCTATCCGCTGCGGCCCGACAGGAGAACCTGATGGCCTGGCAACGAAGAACACTAAGAGACCCAGCAGAAGCAGCCCTGCTACTATCCAGCGCCAGCGGCGCCGCCATATGTTTCGCAGTGGTAGCAACTGCTGGGAAAACCCACTCTGCCCCTGTGGTCGTCTGGGCGCGTCGTTTTTTGGGTCGTGAACTGGTGGCTCCTGATGGTTCATCACTGACGAAGCTATCACGAGATGGAGGGCGTGTCTGGAGTGTGAACTACACAAAAGCCTCAATCGCTGCTCAGGCGTATACGGAAGGTCTCGATGCCGTAGGGGCGCACATTCAGGCGTAATTCGCGCCCGTCGAACTCCGCCGGACCAATGTGCTCCTCTAGCAAATTGGTTTCCTCTGCGGAGATGATGTCGCGCGCAAAGGTGAGTATGGCTGGGCCGCGCGTATTGTGGGCATCGTAGAGGCGCACGATCACGCCATCGCCATTCTCCGCAGGCTTCACTGTCTCAATTACCAGCCCTGGCCGGTCGGTGGTAACAAATGAAGCGGCTGGCGGCGCCATCTTCGCTGCTGCCACCCGCTGCTGCTCAGGCACAAGACGGGCGGAGGCGGGCATATTGAAGAGATAGGCGTGGCGCACCGTCTCGCCTGTTCGCCAGTCTCCCTGGTGGGGTAAGAGCGCGTAGGAGAACTCGTGTGTTCCCCTATCTGCTTCAGGATCAGGCCAGGCGGCGCTCTTGAGCAGCGTCAGGCGCAGCGTGTTCCCTTTCACGTCATAGCCATACTTGCAATCGTTGAGGAGAGAGACACCATAGTCGCCCTCAGAGAGATCAGCCCATTTATGGGCGTAGTTCTCGAAGCGCGCCCAGTCCCAGCTTGTATTCCAGTGGGTGGGGCGTTCGACATTGCCCCACTGCACGTCAAAAGTTGCGCGTGGGCTGTTGATAGTTACGGGAAAAGCCACTTTGAGCAGGGTTTGCCGCTCGTGCCAATCAATGTGTGTCGGAAAGTCAATCCTGGGGACTTCGGCGTGAAGAAGGATAGGCTGCGTGATGACGCTTTCACCGTAGCGCCGGACGATCTCTACGCCGCCGCGCAATGGTCCGGTTTCGACAACCTGCCAGGAGGTTACGTCGTCTATGGGGTAGGGTTTGTCGTTGTAGTAGATGCTGATGTCCCAGGCGTCGAAATCAAGAGGGCGATCCTCGAAAGCGAGGAGTCTATTACCGACTTCGCCCGGCGCTATTACCTCTCGATTTGCTCGTTTGTCATAGAGGGAGGCGATCTGCCCACGTTCATCCAGGCGCAGCAGGAAGAAGCGGTTCTCCAGGGCTTCCCGTGAAATGTACATATCACTGTGAGCATCTACTTCTCGCGTTGCAGGCTTTCCGAGGCTGAGCGTTCGATAGCCAAGCGGAGGCGCAGAGGCGCTCACAAGCACATGTCGCTCTGTCTCATCCCGTTTGATCTCCTGCATCAACAGGGGATTTGCCCCCTCATCGAGCAGTGGGGGGAGCGGTTCGCTGCCGGTAATTACCAACTCGCAGGGGTCTTCGCGTGGAAACGGGGCGGGATTCATAACGAGGAGCGTTTGACGCGCTGGAGAAGCGGCGGCCAGGGTATCAATCGCTTCGTCGCGCAGGCGTTCTCCCAGGGCAAATATTTTCTCATAGTCAGCACGCGCGTCGGTATACACCTGAGAGATCGAAGAGCCAGGCAGAATATCATGAAATTGATTGAAGAGGAGCGACTCCCACCCCTGGTTGAGTTCGGACTGGCGAGTCTTCGGCTGCGAAGGGCGCCCCAGGAGATCAGCCATTGCCAACCAGAGTTCGGCCTCACGGTAGAGCAGTTCGGCGCGACGGTTGGCTCGCTTGATCCAGCCCTGACTGGTATATGTGCCGCGATGAAGCTCCAGATAGAGTTCGCCAACCCAGGTTGGGAGGTTGGGATCACCCCAAACACGTTCTTCCAGACGGCGGAAGAACGCTTCGGCTGAACTTTGCTCGACCTGGGGGAAACCAGGCAGGTTCGCTGTGCGCGAAGCGGTTTCTTGCATGGCGGCAGTGGGACCACCGCCGCCGTCTCCATGACCGAAGAGATAGAGCAGTTCATGATTGATAGCTTTGTGGCGATAGGCTTTCCAACTGCCAGCGACATCGAAGGGGGTAAACTTCGCGTTATAGGTATACATGGAGGGCCTGGCTCCCGGCCAGGGGTCCAGGGCAAGATCAATTGGCGCTGTGACCATGTGCGTAAGCACCTCTGTACCATCAAGGCCACGCCAGCGGAAGGTATCATAGGGCAGGCGATTGTATTCGTTCCACGAAAGTTTCGTTGTCATGAAATAGTCCACGCCACAGCCCTTCATGATCTGGGGTAAAGCCGCGCAGTAGCCAAAGGCGTCGGGCAGCCAGAGCAGGCGGGGATCGACGCCCAACTCTTCGCGGAAAAAGCGCTTGCCCAGGAGAAACTGGCGTATCAGGGCTTCGCCACCGCTCAAGTTGCAATCCATCTCTACCCATGTCGCTCCGGTTGGCTCCCAGCGTCCCTCCCTGATGCGCGCTTTGATCTGCTGAAAGAGTCCAGGCTCGTCTTGCTGCACCATTCGATAAAGGGCGGGCTGGCTGGCGACAAAGTGATAGGCCGGGTATTGCTCCATCAGCCGGAGGACAGTGCTGAAGGTGCGCGCGCCTTTGCGGCGGGTCTGGGCTACAGGCCAGAGCCAGGCAAGGTCAATGTGAGCATGCCCAACCGCTACGATACGCGGGCGCTCTGTCGCCGGACTGTACTGGTAGGCTTCTTGTTGCAGTATCTCGCGGGCGCGGGGTAACGAGCGTAAGTAGTCATCTGATCGGGGGTGTCGCAGGTCCAGAACGTTGTAGGCATGCTCAAGTGCTTGCACCAAACGCGCTCGCTCTACGGACTCAGGCGGCATGGTCAGCAGCGCCCCATGCAGGACGCGCATATCATGATAGAGCGCCTCGGCCTCTGGGTCGAGGTGTACAAGCTCCAACGCTTGCAAGGTTTGTGGCCCCTGCGCAAGCGAACTAAACGCCTCCAGCGCGAGTACGTGGCTTTCGCCTGGATGCAGGCGATCTAGCAAAATCTCGCGGTGATAAAAGTCAATGCCTTGTGCTGGGATGCCATCGAGATAGGCCAGGGCTTCCGGTCCGGTGATGTGTTCGTAGCTTCCCAGGGCGATATGAGCGACGGCTTTCTGGCCTGCCCAGGCGTCCGGCAGTTGCAAGGGAATACGGAACCAGCACGTCTGCCCCGCGCCGCCCCAGCGATCTCCGACGGTGATCTGATCCCAATGGGCATCGTCGTAGTAGGGCTGGTAAGCTTCGCTCTGTGGGGCAGAAGCGATGCGGGCCGGACCCAAAGGAAGCCGCTCGCGCCGCGCTGCCGCAAGCAGGGCTGGAAGGCGCGCCGCGATCATTTCGGCAGTAAATTTCATTATATCCCTCCCTCATATCAAATCCTGCTGAACGCAGCCTGCATGGCTGCACCTCTGTGCTGGCGAGCGGTTCGCTGCCAGGACGGAGGCGCTACAAGCAATAACGATTCAACAGGATTGATATTATACGCTCACGCGGTCACGAAGAGGGTCGGCCATGCCTGGCTTTCGTATTGCGCAGCGATAAAGTCTGCATACCAGCGGCCACTTGCCTTCACAATCCGGCGCTGGGTCGGATAATCTACATAGATCATACCAAAGCGTTTGCTATAGCCCTCGCCCCACTCAAAGTTGTCGAGCAAGGACCAGAGAAAATACCCACGCAGCGGCACACCCTGTGCCAGCGCCCGCCCAAGCGCCTGAATGTGGTCACGGACATAAGCGAGACGCTGTGTATCATCAATTTTTCTGCCGCCGTCCCAGCGATCATGGAACGCGGCCCCATTCTCAGTGACCACAATCGCGCGCGGCGCGTAATCGCGTTTCAGCCGGACCAGCAAATCAGTCAGCCCGGCAGGGTAGATTTCCCAGCCAGCACCCATTTGTGTGTAGCTGGCTCCTGGCGCCTGAGAGACTTCCTCGAAGCCCAGTGAAGCGCCGGGTTCGTCTGAATCCGGTTCTTTGGGCGCGCGTACTAGCTTACGTGAATAGTAATTCACGCCGAGAAAGTCAATGGGCGTCTGAATGATCGCAAAATCATCCGGTTCAATGGATGGCGGGGGAACCGCCAGGTTGGCAAAGAAGGATTCGGGATACCTGCCAAAGAACAGGGGGTCGAGAAACCAGCGATTCACAAAGGCATCCGCTCGTTCGCAGGCTCGCGCTGTTTCTGGGGCGTTATCCTCTGGATAGATAGGGCCAAGGTTGAGAGTGATGCCTGCTTGCGCTGACGGGCGCGTATGCGCTCGAAGGCGTGGCAGCGCCAGCCCATGCGCGAGCAAGAGGTGATGACCTGCAACTGCCGCCGCGTGTAAATCGCGCAGCCCCGGCGCATGGATGCCGATCCCATAGCCCAGGAAGGCGGCGCACCAGGGTTCGTTGTGCGTCAGCCACCAGTCAATCCGATCACCTAGTCGCCGGGCGACAATTTCGGCATAGTCGGCAAAGGCGAACGCAGTCTCGCGGTTGAGCCAGCCTCCCTGCTGCTCCAGCGCCAGGGGCAAATCCCAATGGTAGAGAGTTGCCATAGGGGTGATGCCTCGCGCCAGCAGCGCATCAACCAGGCGATCATAAAAGTCCAGGCCACACCGGTTGATGGCCCCGGTCCCTTCAGGAAGCACGCGCGGCCAGGCAATGGAGAAACGATAGGCTCCCAGGCCGAGTTCAGCCATCAAGGCCACGTCGTCGTGCATACGGTGATAGTGATCAGCGGCCATCTCGCCTGTATGCCCCTGATAAGTCGCGCCGGGGGTGGCTGCAAAGCGATCCCAGATCGAAGGCCCGCGCCCATCTTCGTGGGCTGCGCCTTCGATCTGATAGGCGGATGTCGCGGCGCCCCAGAGAAAATTTGCCGGAAAAGACTGGGGCCTCTGTGCGGCGTGCTTGCTTGAAGGGACAGGTATCGGTTTGTTGGTCTTACTCATGAATCATCCTCTGATGAATATGTCTCTGGTGATGTGTTGACATGAACGTCCTCATCGTTTCCCCCATAGAGAAAACAGTGCGTCCAGTGGCCGCCCCCAAGATCGGTGCGCGGCGGAACCTGTTCACGGCAGATGGGCATGGCGAATGGGCAGCGCGGGTGAAAGCGGCACCCCTTCGGAGGATTAATAAGGCTGGGAGGGTCGCCGCGCGTCGCCAGTAACGGCGAATCTGCCGCGCGCGCTGCTTCACCCTGCTCAGGGTCGGGCGCGGAAAGAAGCAGAAGTTGTGTATAGGGGTGCTTTGGCTGCTGGATGACCTGCTCACTTGGCCCGCCTTCAATCATCTGACCGGCATACATCACCAGCGTTTCATCGGCAAAGTAGCGGGCGCTGGCAATATCATGTGTGATATACAGCAGGGCCAGCCGGTCTTCTGCTTTCAGCCGCAGCAAAAGGTTCAGGATGTCCAGCCGGATTGATACATCGAGCATGGAAACCGGCTCGTCGGCCAGCAGAACCTCTGGCTGCGCTGCCAACGCGCGAGCAATCGCTACTCGCTGGCGCTGACCGCCGCTCAACTGGTGGGGAAACTTATTGATAAACTGCTCGGCAGGCACAAGGTTGACTCGTTCCAGCAGGGTTTTGACCTGCTGCTCTTCTTCAGCAGCCGAGCGGGCATGTCTATACAAGCGCAGAGGACGATTCAGATGATACCTGATGGTGTGCATGGGATTGAGCGAAGAGAACGGGTCTTGAAAGATCAGTTGCACATGGCGGCGATAGGCCCTGACCTTTCTCCCTCTTATTCGTCCAACGGAAGCGCCACGAAAGCGGATGCTGCCACTCGTTGGCGGATAGAGCTGCGCCAGTAAACGGGCTACGGTGGTTTTGCCGCTCCCGCTTTCTCCTACCACAGCGAGCGAATGGCCGGGGCGCAATGAGAGCGAAACATCTTCCACTGCTTTCACTCCGCGCCTGGGACCAAAGAGCCTCAGCCGACGCAGCGGAAACTCTTTGCGTATATGAACGGCCTCTAATACTGGCAGGTTCTCTTCAACCGAACAGGTTGAAGACTCGACTGTACTATGTGATCCTCCCCTGTGAGCAGGGGGATTAGTAGAGGGGCGAAGAATGCTCATGAGTGGGTTCCTTTTGTAGCTCGGGGTCAGATGGTGTACCATTTGAGGGGGAAAACTCGCTGGGGAGGCCAGGCGGCTGCATACTGGCGTTGTAAAGGTGGCAGGCAACCTGCTGGGTTGGCTCGTCAGGGCAGGGAGTTAAGAGTCCAGGGATGGCTGTATGGCACGCCTCAAACGCGAACGAGCAGCGGGGATGAAAGGCGCAACCTGATGGCGCGGCTCTCAGATCGGGCGGAGAGCCAGGAATGCCAGTCATACTTTGTCGGGGACCACGCAATTTTGGAAAAGAGTGCAGGAGTCCATAGGTGTAGGGATGACGCGGCTGGCGATTGAGTTGGCGTTGTGTGGCCGTTTCCACGAGACGGCCAGCGTACATGATCGCTAGCTGATCGCTCATCTCCAGCAGCAGCGAAAGATCATGGGTGATGAAGATTACGGAAAAGCCCAACCGCTCGCGCAAGCCTTTGATTTCGGCGAGAATCTCGCGCTGTACCACTACATCTAGCGCGGTGGTGGGTTCATCCATGATGATAATGTCGGGGTTCAGCGCCAGCGCAATTGCAATGATCGCCCGCTGGCGCATGCCACCGCTCAATTCGTGTGGATAGCTGTGGAGTCGATCCGGGGCAATGCCGACCAATCGAAGCAATTCCAGCGCGCGCTCCTGCTGCGCTTTGCGCGACATACCAGGCTCGTGCGCCCGCAGCACATCGGTAATCTGTGTGCTGATGTCGAGTACCGGGTTGAGCGCATTCATCGCGCTTTGGAAGACGATGGAGAGCCTGCGCCAGCGAAAGGCGCGAAGTCCCGCTGGCGTGAGGTGAAGCACGTTGATTGGCGCTAAAAGCGATTCGTTGTTCTGGCTCTCTGTGCCAGGTCGTGGGTAGAACCAGACCTCTCCTTGCGTCACCACAGCGGGAGGGCGCAGCAGGCGCGCAATCGCATAGGCCAGCGTTGATTTCCCGCTGCCGCTCTCGCCTGCCAGGCCAAAGATTTGCCCACGACGCAGTGTGAAACTCACATCATCAACGGCGTGAACTGCTCCCGACGCGCTTGCATAATCAACACTCAGGCGCTTCACTTCCAGCACCGGATCAGTCATCATCTCTTTCACCTTTCCCTAAAGGGGAGTGATACAGAAATACAGGCGTTGTTTTAACCACGCGAGGCATCGCGCAAACGCGGATTGGTGAGTTCATCAATTCCGAAGTTCGTAAAGGCCAGCCCCGCACCCAAAAGCGCGATACACAGCCCTGGCGGCACGATCCACCACCACGCGCCCAACAGCAGCGCCTGGTTGTTTGTTGCCCAGAAGAGCATATTGCCCCAACTGGTGACGGTAACATCGCTCAAACCCAGGAACTCCAGCCCAACTTCAGAAAAGATCGCGTAGATGATCGTGAAGATCAGACTTGACGCGACAATCGCCAGCTCATTTGGCAGAATCTCAGCGAAAATGATGCGGAACGTACTTTCGCCGCTGGCGCGCGCGGCCTCGACAAACTCGCGCTGACGTAGAGAAAGTGTCTGCGCCCGCAGCACCCGCGCGCCCCAGGCCCAGCCTGTGAGGCTGATGACAATAGCTACCGGCAAAGGTCCGCGCACAGGAACATACCCTGCCAGTACAATGGTCAGCGGCAGTGCCGGGATTACCAGGAAGATATTGATGAGCAGCGAGATACACTCGTCAATCACGCCGCCAAAGTAGCCGGCGGTGAGGCCGATGACAACGGAGAGCAGCGTTGCCAGCGCCCCAACCGAGAAACCCACCAGCAAGGTCATACGGGTTCCATTGATGACTTGGGCAAAAACATCCTGTCCGGTCTGTGTGGTACCCATCCAGTGCGCTGCTGATGGAGCGGATAATACGTCCGCGCTGAACGCTTGTGGATCCTGGTGAATCAATAAAGGCCCAAAGATCGCCAGCAAGATGAAGAAGCTAAGGATGCTCAGGCCAATGCGAATCTTTACCGGGCGAAAGATCGCTAGATTTATGCGGCGCTTCTTCAGGAGCTTGCCGGTCAACTCTGCCCCTTTACCAGGCTGCTCCTGCGGCGCGCTAGTGTTTTGCTGCTCTTGAAGCAAAGATTGAGCGTCGTCTTGCCTTACGGCCATCTCTCACTCACCTTTCTTGCCGAACGCGCGGATCGAGAACCACGTAACACACGTCAGCCAGGAAGTTAGCGCCAAGTACGGCAATAGCAATCATCAGGAAAATCCCCTGCATCAGCGGAAAATCATCAGACTGCACTGCCTGGAGCAAGATGTAGCCTAACCCTGGATACGAAAAGACAATCTCCGTCAGGAGCGCCCCGCCAACCACAAAGCCAAGCGACAGTGCGAAGCCGGTAATATTGGGTAAGATCGCGTTGCGAGCGGCGTAGGTGATCATGACACGCCGCTCAGAAAGCCCTTTGGCCTGCGCCATCAAGACATAATCCTCTGAGAGTGTTGTCAGCATGGCGTTGCGCATTCCAAGCATCCAACCAGCCATAGAACTGATGACGATGGTTGCGGCGGGCAGAGTCCCGTGATAGATCGCGCTCAGGAAGAACGGGCCACTGAAGGCTGGTTCAAGTTCCAGGCTGTATGCGCCCGTCAGCGGGAACCACTTCAGGATAAAGCCGAGGAGATAGAGAACAATCAGCGCGAGCCAGAAATAGGGAATGGCGGAGAAAAAGGTGAGCAGAGGCGAAAGTACGGTATCGAACCATGATCCTCGTCGCCAGGCCGCTACTGTCCCCATGAGTGTGCCGATGAAAAAGCTCAATATGGCGGAAATGCCTACCAGCATCAGTGTCCATTTCAAGCCAAGCCCGATTACTTCAGCGACAGAGGAGGGAAAATAGGCGATGGAAGTACCCAGGTTGCCATGAACCAGATTGCCCAGATACTCGATGTACTGCGACCACAAGCTGGCGTTGGTATTCAATCCAAACTGAAGGCGCAGCGCCTGGACAGCACGCGGGTCAACTTGCCCCTGAAGCCGCGCTACCAGTAACAGAACCGGATCGCCTGGCATCAGTCGCGGAATGAGAAAGTTCAACGTCAGCGCAGCCCAGAGAGCCGCGAGATAAAAGATGAACCGACGCAGGAGGTAATGCATAGACGGTCCCTTCAAGGGCAGCAGCAGGGTGCTGTGAAGACCGCTTGGTGGCCCCTCAAGCTCCTTGCTGCTGCCTTTGGATAGAGGCTGCTACCGCTGATGGATAGTAAGTGCTACGAGTTCGGCGTCCGGGGCGCTGTACGGCGCAGGCATCGCGTAAGGATTGTCCTGATCCGGCCAGCCTACAAAACGAGTCGTGTTGTATTCGTACCAGGTTGGGCCATACATCAGCGGGATACTCGGCAGCTGATCAACCATGATTTTCTGGAGCCCAGCTATCGCTTCCTGCTGGGCCGCCTCATCTGTGGAACTGTCGTATTTGTTCAGCAGTTCATCTGTCGCGTGGTCATTCCACCGCGCCCAGTTGGAGGTTGCCTTTTGCCCAATAGCCGCCGTATTCTTACTGTTCAGCATGGAGTTGTACAGGAAGTACGGTGTCGGTCCTGGGCTGGTCCAGGAAATGGCGGTGTCGAAGTCGCCCTGGGCGAGCGCGCTGATGTAGTCGTTAAAGGTTGCGACGTTGACGCTGGCGTCAATCCCGATGGCCTTGAAGTTGCTCGCCATAATCTGAGAAGCTGTCAGCCAATCGGTCCAGCCAGCAACCACATCAATCTTGAAGGCGAGGCGCTTGCCGCTGTGATCAACGTAAATACCATCAGCGCCCTTCTTGAAGCCCGCGCGCTCCAACAGCGAGGTTGCTTTGGCGGCATCCATGCTGAATGAGAGGCTGGAGTACTTCGGGTCCAGGTATTTCTGGTTGCTGGGCAAGACCAGCCCGGTTGGGCTTGCTATAGGATCGTAGCCATTTTCAGCCACCTTGGAGATTTTCTCGCGGTCAATGACTGCGCTGAGGGCTTGCCGGACCATAAGATTATCGAACGGAGCCTTGGCCGTGTTGAGATACAGCATCACTACATCACTTGAGGGGAACCAGTAGTGATTGTGTTCCGGGTCACGAGAAACAAAGGTTTTTTCGACATCGGGGGTAAAAAGCCCTGTCCAGTCTACCGCGCCTTGTGATAGGAGCAGGTCGGCGCTGGTGTTTGAGTTATACGCCGGATAGCGCAGTTCATTCACGTAGGGCTTTCCGGCCTGCCAGTAATGTGTATTCTTGCCGAGGACGTAGAGCTGCGGATTAAAGGACTTCAGCAAAAACGGCCCTGTGCCAATCGGATTGGGGTTCGTCTCTGTCGCCGGATCGCTGATCTTCGCCCAGATATGCTGGGGAACAATAAATGTCTGCCCGCCGAGATACCAGAGCATGGTCACTGCTGGCTGCTTGAACGCCACTGTGACTGTGCTTGGGTCAGGATTGCTGACGTTCTGGATCGTGCTCCACAGCGAGTTCCCATCAAGCGCGGGGAAGCGCTGCATCAGCTTCAACGTGAAGATCACATCATCACTGGTAAATGGCTGCCCATCCGACCACCTGACGCCCTGGCGCAGATGGAAAGTGACACTGGTGGCGTCCTTCGACCAGCTATAGCTTGAGGCAAGCCAGGGGGTGGAATTGCCATTGAGCCGGTTGAATAAGAGCAGAGTTTCATAGATCATCCCCTGCGTGCCGGTGCGGGAACTGTTGGCAAGGAACGGATTAAAGTTCTTTGTGAACACGCCATTGGGAGCGGGGACGATGGTTACTGAGCCACCATATTTGCTCCCGCTCCCGCTGCTCTCGCCACAGCCAGATAGAATCATGCTGAGGGCAACGAGCAACAGCAGGGCTGGAGCCATCACCCGGCGATGCCAGGGTTTCATAGATATACCTCCTCACAAGGGGCGAAACAAACTATTGAATAGACTGATGAAAACCACAGAGATGCCAGGTGTTGAGAGCTGTAGAAGCTTTCCACCTCATCTTGTGTAACATCGAACGATTGGGATGACGCCTAAGATGATTTCTCACTACGAAGCCTTGGGCCGTTGATAGTTCGGCTGGTGCGCTGCTGCTTACACGCCAGCGATTGAAGCTAGCTGCTGAGCGCCGCATGATTGCCGAATGATAAGGGATGTTTTCAACTGAATGTGCAGAGGCGCGTTGTACCCTGGAAAGGGCAGAGGCGGCTCTAGTGAGAGGAGCGTTTTACGTCGCTCTTCGCCTCCATTGTGAGGCAGGTCTATCAACCACAATAAAAGTTCGGCAGCGCGCTGCCCCATTTCCTGAAAAGGTTGGCGCACTGTTGTCAGTG
The DNA here is from genome assembly GCA_036557285.1 of Ktedonobacterales bacterium. NCBI lineage: Bacteria > Bacillati > Chloroflexota > Ktedonobacteria > Ktedonobacterales > Ktedonobacterales bacterium. The sequence goes on along the minus strand of DATBHW010000005.1, from coordinate 182,016 downwards.
GTGGATGTTTGTACTGCGAGGGGGGCGTGTCATCAAAACCGACGACAGCTATATCTTCGGGAACACGCAGCCCATGCGCCCCCGCAAACTCTAGAACTCCCCAGGCCATGTGATCGTTGGCGGCAAAGATCGCCGAAGGCCGCTCGGCCAGTGTGAGCAATGTGCTCGCGCAGGCGTGTCCGCTGGCAACCTGAAAATCCCCTTGCAGGACGAAGGCCGGATCGAGCGCCAGGCCAGCTTCGACCATCGCCTGCTGGTAGCCCTGATAGCGTTCCTGAGAGCATTGATACTGAAGCGGCCCTCGGATGTGAGCAATCCGCCGATGGCCCAGGCCAATCAAGTGACGGACGGCAGCAGCGGCGCCCATACGGTTATCAACACCGACCCAGGGAGTGTTTGCAGGCACGTGCTGGTCATCAATCAGGACAACCGGAAAATTTCCTTCGGCCCACTGGGTCAGGCGCTCTACAAATGATCCAGGCTCTACAGCGAGCAGGCCAGCCGTCAACTTGGTATCCAGAATACGGTCAAGAACCGCCTTGCGATTCTCTTGCTGAGAGATGCTGTAGAGCAGGAGTTCGTAGGCGCTCCGTTCGACGACCTCCGCAACACCCTGCACCACTTCGGGAATGAAGTGCCAGGTCAAAGCGGGTACCAGAACGCCAATCATACCCCGGCGGCCCCCAGCCAGCCCGGAGGCAGTAATACTGGGAACAAAAGCGTACTCATCCATGATGCGCATGACGCGCTGCCGCGTGAGCGCGTCTACATCAGGCTTATGGTTCAATACGCGAGATACAGTCGCCTTGGAAACGCCAGCTAACCGGGCAATGTCTTGTATCGTCAGCCTTTCTGACATAGTAGCCTCTCTTCCCTGCCCAAAGGGGGTGTGTCCATTTGGGAAAACTCCGCTCCCTTTCGGAACCGTTCCCGAAACCGCTACCGGAACTGGCTCTGGAGAGTGTACGTAGAAATGTATCTTTTGTCAACTGGATATATCAAGGGAATATGATGAGTATTCCTTTTAGTTTTCTGGCGAAAACATCCTATGGCTTTTGCTATAGAGGAGATGGCAGGAATAGCAGGAATGGCTGGGTCCGCAGCAATGTAGTTGCTGCTACAGAAACTTGTTTTGGAACCTTCTACATTGCTAGTGTGATTAGCCAGTGCGAATAGTTACGGGTGAAAGCCGGAAACATGGGCTTCTATCAGCTTTTCGCCCGCCAAATTCAAGGTAGCTACCTTCTCCAGTTTGGAAAGTGAGATTGCCTCGTGAGTCATCAGGAAGCGCCATATCTTCAGGCTCCCCCTGCTCAGCACTCGGTAGATATTACAGCGAGCAAACCAGGCACACTGGCAGGCGCTCACACAAAGCCAGGTTTGTATGGGCAGGTGTTGTTGGCTTTCTCTCTGATAACAGGCACGCTTACTCATGGCTACCATCTGTTTCAGTATCCGCTCTATATCACCGATGAGGGCATCTATATGGAGCAAGCCTGGTCGGTGCTGCGCGAGGCCAGGCTTGAACCTTATACCTATTTCTATGACCATGCTCCGGCAGGATGGCTGTTGATTAGCGGGTGGGTGAGCATTTTGCCCTTCCAGTTTCAGACGTTTGGCAATGCTATCAATACTGGTAGGGTGTTGATGCTGCTTATTCATATAGCCAGCATCTTTCTCCTGTTTCAGCTCACCTATCGGTTTTCGGGGCGTCTGAGTGCTGCTACGATTGCCTGTTTTTTCTTCAATTTCTCACCGCTGGCCGTCTATTACCAGCGCCAGGTGCTGTTAGATAACATCATGGTTTTCTGGATATTGCTCAGCCTCTATCTGGTCACGCGGGATGACGGGAGGCTTATTACCTCGGTGCTGAGTGGTCTGGCGTTCGGGATAGGCGTTCTTACAAAGGAAAACACGATCTTCTTCGCGCCTGTTTTTGTGTATCTGCTTTATACCCAGGTGCATAAGCAAGAGAATTATCGCTTTGCGCTGGGGAGCTGGTTCTACGCCTCCTGTTCAGTCATCTCGCTCTATTTCCTGTACGCCACGTTGAAAAACGAACTCTTGCCGAGCCATTTCGATTTTGATCTGAATAATCCACCGGCTGATCACGTTTCCCTTTTGTACACCATCTGGTGGCAGTTACATCGTGGGCAAGGCAGCATTTTCGATGTAAACAGCGACTTCTGGAGATTTGGCCTTGGCATCTGGTTCCCCAGGGATAAGCTCATCCTGATTTTAGGCTGTGTGGCTTTGATTTGTAATTTGATCATTGGCTGGAGTTCGCGGCCACGTAACCGGGGATATATTGTAGCTTCCCTTCTGGCAGCCAGCTATGCCCTGTATCTTATTCGCGGCAGCCAGATGCTGGAGTTCTATGTTGTCCCTCTGTTGCCCTTCCTGGCAATGAATCTTGGAATCCTTGGAGCAATTCTGCTTCGGCCTCTGGCCCGGCTGCGTCCCGCTGCCCTCTCCACTTCAATGCAGGGGGTCGCCATTGTCACCTTATGGGCCATGCTCCTCTCGCCATCAGCAGGCTACTTTTTTGTCCATGATGAACATGGTAGGACAGTGCCTCACGACCTCTACAAACTCAATGTCACCTATATGCAAACCGACCAACTGGCTTTTATCCGCCAGCATATCCCTGCTAATGCCAGGGTCATTATAGATGATGAGCTTTGGGTGGACCTCCATGATGTGGCGCCTTATTACAAGTGGGCGCATTCTCACTGGAAAGCGGCGGCTGATCCTGATGTGCGGGATAAACTCTTTGCCAAAAATTGGCAAAACATTGACTATATCGTGATGTCCAATAAGATGCTGCAAGCTATGGAACTTAACAACGGGGATGGCGGCGAGAACTATATTTTGGAGGCCCTCCAACATTCCCAACGTATCTGGGATATGCCACGAGGAGGCATCGAACTCCAGATTTATCAAGTGGAAAAGTAATCGGTATCCGGGTAGCTATATCAGTCCAGTAGAAAGGGGAGTTCTATGAGCCGTCGCAAGGTCTTGCTCTGGGGGGTGGTTATCCTTTTGCTCGTTGCTTTAGTATCCAGTATCTTTCTGCGATCTTTCAGCCCTTCAGGCACAGCAGTGGATACCACCGGCACCAGTGCTGCTACCCCTTCTGCCCCTGGACAGATTCCCACGTCTACTCCGATTGTGCCTACCGGGGGGCCGGCTGGCGGCAACAATACGCCGTTTATCCTGTTCACACCAGGAGTGGTTCACCAGGGATCCGTCATCAACGTCCTTGGCAGCGAGTTTGACCCCAAGGTCTTCATAGATTTCCGAATTAAGCAGAAGGCAAACGATCCAGGGAAGGTCATTAACTCCATACAAACAGACGCGACAGGCTCTTTTAGCAATGTAGCGATTACGCTGCCCGCTTCACAACCTTTCGGGAACTTCATCATCCAGGCTCATCAGCGCAACAGCGATAAGATTGCGCAATCTATGGGCTTCATTCAGAACGGGAGCATTGCCACCGTGAAGCTGAGTTCCCTGGTTGGGAAGGTTGGCGATACGCTAAAAGTCACTGCCAAAGGTTTTGCGCCCCATGAGAAGGTCAATGTCTACTGGGACAGTATGTCAACCGATCCCATCGCTACACTTACGACCGACGAAGGCGGGGGCATAGGCCAGGCGCCGCTCCAGGTTCCCTTCGGCGCGGAGGGAAATAACTACTTTATCTTCATGGGGGTAAAGAGCCAAACGCCGGTTACAAATACCTTCTTCATGTTGAAGCTGTACCCGACGGTGAAACTCTCCAGTTACTCGATCAGGGCGGATAACGTTTTGAGCTATTCGGGAAAAGGCTTTGGCCCCAATGAGACAGTGCTGGTCTTTGTCAATCGCGCTGTTGGGCAACCACTCGCCATTGTGCAGACGAATGCGCAAGGAACCTTCGCCAATGCGCCAGGCTTCCTGATCCCGTTTGGCTTGAAAGGAAAACAGACGCTCCTCTTCATGGGAAGCCAAAGCCGGGCGCCAGCCTCAGTCGCTTTTACGGTTGCCCCCTATAACCCGGTTGTCCAGCCAAGCACCTACGGAGGAAGCCCTGGAACGACGATCAGTTTCTATGCCAAAGGTTTTGCGCGGAATGAGGTCGTCCATGTCTACACAGGCAATCCAGAGAAGATGATCAGTTGTTTCCAGGTTGATGGGCACGGCAACGTCGGAGCGGCAGGTTCTTATACTATTCCCAGTAATGTCCAGAAGGGTAAATTGGCGTTCACTCTGACGGGCAGCAAAAGTGGAGGTACGGCTGTAGCCACGATCACCGTGGCGCCTGCCGATACGCCTGTAGAGGTTCAGCCACAACCGCCCTTTACCTGCCCACTTGATGGAAAGTGATGCCTTTCTGGCTCCAGGCCAGAACGTATAGCTGAAAGAATACTGTATATCTGTCTACTGATGGAGGTTCTCTATGGAGCATACGGCCACGCAAATAGCTCGCTGCTGCGCTTTGGTCCTGGTGGCTGCTACTCTGCTCGCTGGCTGTTTCGGCCCTGCCCAGGTGGGGGCCAGCCACCAGAGTGTAGCGCATCCTTCTGCCCGGACGCCCACTGCGCAGCCGTCTCCCAGCGCCGGAAACGATCAATGTAGCCCTGGCTGTCCCTGCTCCGAGAGCGAGAAGCCGCCTCCGCTGGTTGGCCTGGATAGCTATAGTTTCCATCCTATCCATGATGTTGGCTTTACGGGTATGAACTTTCAACCCAACGAAGAGATTGATGTGCGCCTGGGCAACCAGAAAAACGATCCCACAGGCCAGAAAGGCACACTGCTGACGACGGTTCATACCAATACCGGGGGCAACCTGGCGGGCCGCGCGCATATTCCGCTGGTCTCCCCAGGTGTCTATCACCTGTATTTTATGGACCCGCAATGCAGCGAGCCTGTCATTGTGGATATTACACTTCAGGCTTTCACCCCCTGGGTGGTTCTGGACAACTATGCGCCGCACCCACATGATCTGCTGGGCTTCCGTGGGCAGGCTTTTGCTCCGAACGAACCTGTACAGGTCTATCTCAACGATCAACACACCACGCCAGTTGCTCAGGCGCGAGCAGACAACAGCGGCCAGTTTGCGATGAATCAGGCATGGGACGTTGGCGATCTGACCGGAGACAATACGCTGCTCTTTGTGGGAACGTTAACGGGATTGGTCGTGTCCGTAAAATTCACCGTCATACCCCCGCAACCAGGAGCGCAGGTTGCTCCATTCCTTACCCGATCACCAGGGCACGCCAGCTTTGCAGATACTGGGGAGTTGGCAGTCAACGGGGGCAGTGGTACCCCTTTTCCATTTCCTGCTTCTGCGCAGGAGCATCCGGGGGACGCCTTTCGCGTTTTCACCATTGATCCCACCGCCATTGTGCTGGGGCTTCTGGTCGTCTGGCTTATCCTGTGTATAGCCCTGGTTCTGATGCTCTCGATAGCCGAGCGTTTCCCCAGGCTGAGGCTTGTGAAGTGGTGGTCCAGGCGATCAGCGGCGCTCAACCGCCACAACATGGCGCGTGGTTCGGTGGCAGAGTTTAGCCGTTGGCTCAAAAAGAACCAACACAGGCTCCCAACACCGGGAATACAAGTCAGTTCAAGGACAGATCGCGGATATATACGGGCTGACCGAGAGCAAGAAGATGGTTTTCTGGCTGTGACGGGTACCCGAAGGGCGCAGGGACAGCCTCAACCGTTTGCGTTGCTGGTCCTTGCTGATAGTGTAGGGCGCTTCGCCGATGGACAGAGCGCGGGCCGTAGGACTATTGACACGATCTTTCGGTCTCTAGCGCCTCGTCTTCTTCAAGAAGATATTCCGTGCGAAGACTTGTCTGCTCATTTGGAAAGCACACTCCAGGGCGCCAACCAACTGCTCTATTGGCGAAATCAACGGGAAAGCTCTACTGCCCGATGCAGCGTGACGGCAGCACTGGTTTCTTGCCATGAGGCAACTATCTGCAACGTCGGTAATTGCCGCGCCTATTTGCTGCTTTCCCACGTTTCCCTGCGTCGTGTGACGACTGACCATTCAATTGCTGAAATGCGTGTTGCCGCAGGAAAGATGCAATGTGATGATGTTTGCACAGGTCTGAGCCGAAGCCGGGTGTACCGAAGCCTGGGTCAGCATCCAGATGTACAGGTTGATTCTTTTCGGCTGCCTATTGGCGCAGATGATCAACTGCTTCTCTGCTCAGACGGACTTTGGGAGATACTTTCTGATGCAGACCTTGAAATGATAATGCGCCAGCACTCGGATGTAACACTGGCGAGCAATAAGCTGATTGGACAGGCAAAGGCACACGGCGGCCTCGATCATATCACCGCCATCGTCATGAAGCTAACAGAGTATGCGCCCTCCCCTAAGCAATCGGGGATTGATAGCATCGCTGCTGGTTCTACTTCTCTATCACGCCCTCATATTTTCAGGTTTTTCTGCAAGGCTTTTCCGCTGAAAGCCAGAACCCTGCCGCTTCTTTGTTGAACAGGCAGCTTGTCTGGAAAATTGCTTCTCTTGCCAGAGTCCAGTCAGAAAAAGGGATGACTATCTTTTGGCTAGTCTTGTATCCACATTTTGGAGAGTGAAAAACTCTCCTCTAAGATGCCTATCTTGAGAGGGGTTAGAACATATGGTTTGGGATAGGGTAGAGAGTAAAGGGGGTTCTCGCGCCCTCGAAGCATTGGATAAATTGAGCGTTGATGGCGACGGTGAGCCGCACCGTCAGATGCGCAGGGATGAGCGTTGTAGCTAAGGAGGCATACATGGCGAGCCAGCCACATGAGCGCATGACGCTTCTCAGGCTTGTGTTTGATGATGATCCTCAAGCTCATGAGGCGCTTGAGGAACTGAAGGCTCTGAACGCGGCAAAGCGTATCAAAGTAAAGGCCGCGGCGGTCGTGTCAAAAAACCTGGGCGGCAAAATTAAGGTGAAACCTATGGTCCTGGCGCTCATCGAGCCGCTCTGGATTCAGGATTTCGTCCAGGCTCTTGTCCAATCTCCAATTACGCCTGCTCCGCAGCATCTGCTCATCGGTCTAAACAGGGAGCGAGAGGATACTGCTTACCCGTTCCTATTTACAAACGTGGTTCAGGAGGATTTGCCGACTGGAGGAAGCGATAGCTACCAATCAGCCACACCACCCCAGTAAATGAGGATCAGGTTGGAGCGCATGCGCATAGAAAGCAGCGCCTCCAATCAACTAAAGAACCACCCTTTCATGGCACTTGTTGGTTCACAACTTGCAGCACCAGGGTTCATACTTTGCCGCAGCAGTAAGGTATGTAAGGTGTAGCAAGGCTTGCCATTTCATTCTGGCATCTGGCAAACCGCGTGGCGTGGATAGGGAAAAGAGTGCAACACCCCCTCAATACATCTCTTCTAGGAATGAGCCAATCGGGTCACGGCGCTCAAGTCGCGGTCATTTGGAAGGATGACATAGGGAGAAGAGCCTTTCCATGACTGAAACCAGCCCAATTCGGCTCATGATCGTTGACGATCACACCATCGCCCGGAATGGTATCAAGACTTCCTTACTGGCTTTTGAGGATATAGAGGTGGTCGGAGAAGCGAGCAGCGGGGAAGAGGCATTGGGTCTGGCTTCTGAGATCCAACCGGATGTTATTCTGATGGATTTAGTGATGCCTGGTATGGGAGGCATTGATGCCCTGCGCGCTTTTAGCGCATCGTTCCCAGGCATTCGGGTGCTTGCTTTAACCAACTTTCAGGAGGGCAATCTGGTGCAGCAGGCTCTCCAGGCAGGAGCCATCGGTTATTTGCTCAAAGATGTAACCCTTGCTGAGTTAGCCCAGGCTATTCGGTTAGCCACTCGTGGGGAGCCGACCCTGGCTCCAGCAGCGGGTCAGGCGTTAGCTCGGACAGTAAGGGTCGGGCCTAAATTGGGCCACGACCTGACAGAGAGGGAAATTGAGGTTTTGAACCTTCTGGCGGAAGGGTTATCCAACCAGCAAATTGCCGAGCGGCTCGTGCTTAGCACGACGACTGTCAAATATCATGTGGGCAGCATCCGCGCCAAGTTGGGGGCATCGAACCGAACCGAGGCAGTCATTCTGGCCTTACAGCATAATCTGGTTAAGGATTCCTGACCAGGGCTATGAGTAGAGCAAGACCACAACGGACCTCCAGAATGCGAAGCGCACTGCGCCTCATGGGGATCGGGTTTCTCGCCGCAGCGGTCATTGGAATGGTTGGCTGTGATGATCCTGCCGCACAGCCCTGCCCTAACCGTCTTGGGTGGCTGCCACCCGCTTTTTTAGATACGCCTGCTTGCGGGAGCGCCTGGACTACTTTTGGGTTTGATGCTGCTCGCAGTGAGGTCAATTCCGCCGAAACCGCTATTACGGCGGCGAATGTGGGGCGGATGCATCGCCTATGGGCTGTTGCGCTTCCCCAGGTCGCTGATTCAGCCCCTATCCTGGTTCCTTCCGTACCGCTGCCCGACGGCACGCGCCACGATGTACTTTACCTCACCACGAGAGATGGAAGGCTGCTGGCAATTGATGCGGCAACAGGGCTTCAGCTTTGGGCGACGGCCTCTACGAGTACAGATCCCAACAAGATCACTACCGCATCGCCAGTGGCCGATCTTTCCCGGCTGGTGATTTACAGCTACGGGCTGGATGGCAAGGTGCATAAATACCAGGCGGCTACCGGGCAGGAGGTGCGTGGGGCTGGATGGCCGGTAATCGTTACGACCATGCCAAAAAGCGAGAAAGTGTCTTCTGCGCTCAATATTGCCAATAACAGGCTCTATGTCACTACCGCAAGCTTTGGTGGTGACGCTCCTCCGTATCAGGGTCATGTCGTGGTCATCGATCTACCGCAGGGGACACGTCATGTTTTTAATAGCCTGTGTTCAGCTCGAACCCATTTGCTCAAGCCTGGCGAATGCGCTGAGAACGGCGCAGGCATCTGGGCGCGTGGAGGCGTGAATGTTGATCCGGTTACAGGACATATTTTTGTCGCAACAAGCAACGGACCCTATACTGCCAACCGAGGCGGCGACGCATGGGGAGAGAGTGTACTGGAATTGACCGGAGATGGGACGCAAATCCTGGATTCGTATACCCCTGCGGAGACAGATTCGCTTTCTATGCAGGATCTTGATCTGGGCAGTTCCGCGCCAGTGCTGCTGCCTGAAATAACAGGTAGCAAGACGCCTTATCTGGCGATACAGGCAGATAAAGAGGGGCTGCTGCGTCTGTTGAACCGGCAGGATTTGAGTGGGCAAGGTGGTAAAGGGCATATTGGCGGCGAACTGCAAACGTTGTTCGCACCAGATCATTGTCCGGTCTTGACGCAGCCTGCTGTCTGGAGTGACCAGATTGGCGGCAACCTGTGGGTCTTTGTCAGCAACAATTGCGCGATCAGTGGCTATCAGGTATTTACCTCTTCTTCAGGCGTTTCCCGGTTGCGCGTGGCCTGGACGGTGGGCGTGGGGGCAACCTCGCCGGTTATAGCAGGAGCCATCCTCTTTGTGGAAACCATGAACACAGAAGTGGTGGCTCTCGATCCGCGTACCGGCCATCGCCTGTGGGGCAGCGCCGCCGCAGCCTCTGGCGGCAGCATCAGCGGCGTCCATTGGGAAAGCCCTATTGTAGTAGGCAGCCGCCTCTACTGTACAGATGAAAGCGCAAAGCTCATGGCTTATAGCCTTCCATGAGATGGGAGCAGAAACCCGAAAGGTTTGTAGTAGAAAACACAGAAAAAAAATTCCGGGAGCGATAAAACTAGAATGCGGGAACAAAAAGGTATCAGAAGGGAACAATGAATGGCCTGGCGCAGCCTTCGAGGAGCCATCATGAAGAGAGTGGAAGCGAGGGTACTGCGTAGGCCATTGGTGTCCCTGATGCTCCTGGCTGGTCTGGTTGTGCTGTTAGGCGCGGGTGCTTTCGCTGCTGCTGCTTCTTCGGGCGCGGCTCATAGCGTGCCTCCCACTCGCGCTGATCTCTTTATGAAATCAGTTGTCACACGAGACGGGGCGCTGGGGTGGCATCAGCTTTGTCCAACACTTCAGGCGCGTCTCTCAATAGAAGAACTTCGTCAGCAGGCGTCCGAGCAGAGCGCGTTTGATGTCGGCCAGGGCATCACCTTCACGACGGAGTTTCTTAGCGCCCACCCGCAAGCCAAAGGAGGTGAAATGCGCGTCTATCTGGTTACTGCACAGCGGCCTGATGGTTGGCAGGCTGAGAGGATTTACATTGTGCGAACACAGTCCGATGGCTGTGTTGAGGATGTGCAGAACCTTGATCTTCCAGGCGATAAGACAAAGTAAAGAACTGGAATAGTGCCATATATCTTTTCTGGACCTGGGGTAAGCTGCGATGAATGTTGTTTTGGCCTCTCTCCCTGCTGCAAACTTGTGGGTCAGTGTTGTCATTCCTGGCTCACTTATTATATCTGTTCTGCTCATCCTTCAGTCTGTCTATACTCTCTATCTCATGCTGTATACCTGGGATCAACGGGAGGCTCACCAGAAGGGACAGGTACCATCACGCTTTCTCCCACCGCGCACAACCTTTACTGTCATGCTGCCTGCCCGGCATGAGGAAGATGTTATCCAGACAACTATCGAGCGGGTGGTAAGTGCTCATTATCCGCTGTCACTGCTGGAAGTAGTTGTTATCTGCTCGGCGGATGATGTGGGAACAATTAAGCAAGCTCAGCAGAAGATTAACCAGTTACAGGCAGCGGGAATACATACCGTGCGTGGGGTGAGTTACAATGATCGCCCTATCAACAAGCCGCATGGATTGAATGTGGGCTTGCGAAACACGCACAATGAGGTCGTGACGATCTTCGACGCTGAGGACGACATCCACCCGGACATCTTTAACATTGTGAACACCCTGATGTTACAGGAGCATGTCCCGGTTATCCAATGTGGCGTGCAACTCATGAATTTCCAGTCAAGCTGGTATTCTACATTGAACGTGCTGGAGTATTTCTTCTGGTTTAAAAGTCGTCTGCATTATCATGCGCGCAGAGGGTCCATTACCCTTGGTGGCAATACGGTATTTTTTACCCGCGCCATACTGAATCGCGTAGGTGGGTGGGATGAATATAACCTGACCGAAGATGCTGATATAGGTATTCGCATTAGCTGCCTCAAAGAGCCGGTGCGTGTTGTCTATGATGATCGCTATGTCACACGCGAGGAGACGCCCCCGACCCTGGAGCAGTTCATTCGCCAGCGGACGCGCTGGAGCCAGGGTTTCTTGCAGACTTTGATAAAGGGGGAATGGAAACATCTGCCTACTTTTGGTCAGCGTCTGCTGGCATTCTATACCCTTGCCTTCCCATCTGCTCAGGCGCTCCTGGGGCTGTATGTGCTTGCCTCGCTGATCATGATGTTCACCATCAAGACACCTGCCGGTGTTGCCATTATTCTGGACCTGCCTTTTTATCTGCTTATAGCTCATTTCGTTCTTTCAGTCATCGGACTCTATGAGTTCACCGATGCTCACAAACTGAAACCTTCCTGGAAAACACCAGTGGTGATGGCTCTTGCCTATCTGCCTTACCAATGGATTCTCTCCTACGCTTCCCTGCGCGCTACGCTGCGCCAGTTAAGAGGCATCAACAACTGGGAGAAGACTCAACATGTAGGCGCTCACAGGCAGGGGCTATCAACGCTTGACATGCCCTCCCAGAAGCGAGGGGCGACGTGATAAGGTTGAGTTCCTGCGATCTCACCCTGGTGAATGCTGTACATAACGACCTCCAGCGGCTGGAGCGCGCCTTACTGCTTATCTGGGCGCGTACCGACCCGATAGCGGCTGCGCATCCTGCATTGCTGCCAGAAGCGCTTATCGCCTGCATCGGCGCCCAGTTGGGTATTCAACCAGAGACGGTCATTCAATACAAAAATTGCCCTGTACTCCACAATACAGATATGAAGGCGGTGCAGGACTATCTGCGCCTGCGCTCGTTTACTGCTGAAGATACGGGGCTGCTGCGATCCTTCCTCGCTGCGCAGGTTCTGCAAACCGCCAATACTACTGAACTCATCAAAGCAGCTTATGGCTGGCTAGCCAGTCAGCAGATATTCCGGCCTGCTGCAAAGACTGTTATCCAGAGAATCGTGTATCAAGTACGCCGTGAAACCGAGGAGACCCTCTTTCAGAACCTTGCACATCAACTGACCCAGGCGCAGCGAGATCAATTGGATGGACTCTGCCGAACATGCCAGGGAAGGAGTATTCTGGCGACGCTTGTGACTCCTCCACATGCGGCCTCAACTGAGGCGATCCGCGATGAAGGGCGTCGGCTTGAGGTGGTTCGGGCAGCCCTCCCCGACACCATTGATTGGATAGGCATTCAACCTCCGCGCCTCTGGCAATGGGCAGCTATTGTAAGGCGTCTTTCTGCTCAGGCCCTTCGACGCTATCCACCTGCCAAACGGTACGCACTGCTTCTGGCTTTCCTGACCGTGCGCGGCCCAGAGATCACCGATGTGATTGTCGAGATGTTCGATACCCTGATAGGGCGTTTGTTTGCGCGGGCCAATGCTGAGCTAAGAGAGGCTCAAATGGAGCAGGTTCAGGCTAACCTCACGAGCGCGCGCTTGTTTCGCGGTATTACGCAGGTTCTCCTTGATCCCCAGGTTCCCACGCATCGGGTGCGAGATCGTATCTTTCAGCAAGTCTCTCGTGAGCAGGTGAGCACGCTTGTAAGCCGAAGTCGGTCCCTTGATGAGAATGAAGTCGAGGGCCTTTTTGCTTTGCTCAAACAGCGATTTAGCCAGGTACGAGAACCTGCGCGCGTGCTGCTGCAAATGCTGCGCTTTAGCTCGCCGGGCGCATATAGTCCTGTGCTGGCAGGACTGGAGACTTTGCATACGATGGATCGTGAGCATCGCAAAAAAGCGCCGAAAGATGCTCCGCTTGGCTTTGTGCCGGAACGCTGGATGAGGGCAGTAGTTGGCCCCAATGGCATAGATAGGCGCGCCTGGGAACTTTGCCTGCTCTACCAGGTCCGCCAGGCACTGCGATCTGGAGAACTTTCGGTAGAAGGAAGTCGTAACTATGCCCCTTGGTCTGCTGGTCTCTATACGCCCACTGAATGGCGTCAGGAGCGCATATCCTGGTTCGTGACCAGTGGCTTACCACACAATGGAGAGGATTACCTGGCGCAAGCCAGAACGGAGCTAGATGCCCTGGCGACCAGAGCAGCCGGACTCTTGTTGGATCATCCCTCCATTCAGATAAAAGATGGCCGACTCATACGTACCGCCCAGGACCGCCTCCAGACGCCCGCAGGCGCTGCTTCGATGCGCCGCTCACTGACGGCCTTGTTGCCAAGGGTTGGTCTGCCCCAGCTTCTCTTAGAGGTTGATAGCTGGACTGGATTTACCTCGGCTTTTGATCACCTGACCACCAGACGAGAGCCTACCCCCAGGCATCAGGAAACGATTCGATCTACGCTTCTGGCGGTGCTGGTAGCTGAGGCTACGAATATTGGACTAACAGCAATGGCCGCTGCCTCCGGTATTCCACATGGTCAGCTTGTACGGGTCTATGATTGGTACCTCCGTGAAGAGACGCTGCAACAGGCCATCCAGGTCTTGATTGCCTTTCATCAAAGCCTGCCCCTGACCAGAGCTTTTGGCTCTGGCGCTGTTTCTTCGTCAAATGCGAGCGAATTTGCGCGGCTTGTCTCAGGCCCGTATGCGCGCTATCGCGCATCTGGCGATGCGTTGGGTCGAAAAGTGAACATCTATAGCCATGTTTCTGATCAGGCGATCCAGTATTGGATAGGTCTTGTGAGTCCTCTGGCGCAGGAAGCGCCTTATACTCTGGATGGCCTTGTTTATCAGGATTTGCTCCCTATTCAGGAACATGCTACTGATACCCCTGGCTGCACCGATCTTCTCTATGGTCTCTTCGAGTTACTGGGGTATCGCCTGGCGCTGCCCCTGGATGACCTGCCCGACCAGATAATGATTCGAGCGCAAGAGGGAGCCTCCTACGGGATACTCGATCCCCTTTTGCTATATGCCACCCGCGATCCGTTGATTATTACCCAATGGGAGACAATGAACCGGGTTGCCGCGTCATTAAAAGACCGATTGATCCGCCCTTCTCTTCTCATCCCGAAGCTACAGAATATGGATGAGGGAAATACGCTGCGCCAGTCGCTTCAGGAAGTAGGCCGTATTGCCAGGACACGTTATATCCTGAACTTTATTGTAGACGCTTCCCTGCGTCAAAGAGTGCTGGCAGGACAGCATAGATGTATATCGGTTGATGCCCTGGCACGGGCGATTTTTTTCGGCCAACAGGGGCGCGTGAGTGATCGAGACTCCGCAGCGCAGTTCAGGCGCATCCTGGCGTTAAGCCTGGTCATCAACGCGATCATTGTATGGAATACTCGCTATCTTGAAGTCGCTGCTCAGGAATCTGCCAGGCGTGGTCAGCCTGTGCCAGAGGATATGTGGCAATATCTCCATCCGATTATGTGGGAGCATCTTCATCTGGTTGGGGAGTATCTTTTCGATAGGGTAATCAGCGACACAGCGCAAGGAAATAGAGCTGGTCCTGAGTGTTGCCAGAGTACATAAGGACGCATCGGCGGGGAAGCTATCTACAGATGGCTGGCAAGCGGAGCCAGGGTTTCTCGGCTCCGCTTGCCAGCCAGATGACGTTGGCGCTGAGGGGCGTCTAGCCCAGGGCCTCAGTTAACCATATGCCTATAGAACGGTTTGCTCAGGGAGCTTATGAGCCTGGGGGATGGAAGTCACCTGGGAGCGGCCATTGATAGGCCGAGAGGATGTCCATCTTGGCTGAGTCAAGCGTTTTCCAATCTGGCTTCAACAAGCCGCCGGTATCTCCCGAATCTGGATTCCAGGACCAGTAGGTGTAGTTGATCCCGTTCACTTTCAAGAACTCTACAAGGGCGCGCATCCAGATACCCTCTGGATTCAGCCCTACAGACTGGCCCCCAAATTCGCCCAGCAATACCGGAGTTTGCCCCTGCTGCTGGAGATAGGCCCAGTGCTTCTTCCAAAGCGCGGGCAGGTTGTAGGGAAAGTCCTTTGCCTGGAACCAGGTTTGCTGCCAGACCTCTGGCCCGTAGTCATGGGCAGAATAGACCAGTTTGTCGGGGTGAGAGAGCCGCACAGGATATTTGGCTGCGCCCTCAAGGTTTCCTCCCCACCAATAATAGTCGCCTTGATAGGCTTCGATGCCCTCAACGAGAATGAGCCAGTCGGGGTTGACCGCCAGAATGGCATTGCCTGCCCGCTCTGCCGCGAGCCGCCAGTCGGTGGCTAGGTTGCCATCGCCCCAGGTTGCCTGCCCATGCGGTTCGTTATGTAAGTCGGCGCCAATAACCGTCGAATTGCCCTGATAACGCTTCGCCAGCATCGTCCAATCGCCGATCCAGCGAGATTCGGGCAGATGATCGGTATACCAGAGATTTGATTGCGCCTGCGCGTTAGGCCGATGCTGATCGAGGATGATCTTCAGTCCGAGTTGCCCGGCGCCCTGGATGAACTTATCCATCAGGGACACGCCTTTCAAGCCGACGAGATCGGGGTTCAGCTTATAATCAATCCCTTCAGGCACGCTTGTTGAGTCGAAAAGCTGGTTGCTGTAGGGCAGGCGAATGGTATTGAAGCCTGCATGGGCGATTTGAGCGAGCATATCACGCCAATTGCGAACTTGCAGGCCATGCGGCGCAAAGGTACCAGTCTCAAAACCAAACCAATTTACTCCGGTGAGATGGACTACGCGTCCCGTGGCATCAATCAGTTGTCCATGACTGGTATGTAATGGTCCCTGGATCATACCAGGAGTGGAACTGAGCTTCTGGAGACTCGCTGAGGGGTTGCTGCACCCTACGATAAAACTTACCAGGATAGTTAAGAGAATCCCTCCGCTGACAATGCGGGAACGAGGCATTAACCCCTCTCTCTCTAGTGGAATAGCAGGTTCTGCCCTCTCAATGACAACCTGATGTATGTCCAGGACAGTATATGCATGAGCGCCGCAAAGTCAAGCATTGGAAAAGTTCTTTATTGACGTTATTTTTCTAACGAGGATGGGCCTGCGAAAGCGTTGCCGAGGCTGCTGAGGCATTGTTTAGCAGGAGATGAGGAGTGGCAGGAGGGAGTGCGACGGAGATGGAGACGCAGCAGCGGCGCCACCTGCCAGGTGGCGCCGCTTTCTGAATATGTGGGTTGAGGGTCAGGCGGTTACGCCCGGAGG
The DNA here is from genome assembly GCA_036557285.1 of Ktedonobacterales bacterium. NCBI lineage: Bacteria > Bacillati > Chloroflexota > Ktedonobacteria > Ktedonobacterales > Ktedonobacterales bacterium. The sequence goes on along the minus strand of DATBHW010000005.1, from coordinate 165,782 downwards.
AGTGTCAACTAGCCGCCAGCCTGGTTAACTGGCGTGAGCCAACCAGGTCATACTCTTTGAGCAACCGTTGAAGGCCAGTGACATCGCTCAGAAGAATGCGGCCCCGGTGCAATTCCACCAGCCCGGCGACACGGAATTCGTTGAGCATCTTCGTGACCGTTTCACGCAGCAAGCCGGTCACGTCGCCGAGTTCTTGATGGGTCATGGTGATGACTTGATCCCCACTTTCCTGACGCAAACGTAAGAGGGCTGTTGCCAGGCGCGCGGGTGCGCTCTGGTACGCGAATTCTTCGAGACGGAATGCGTCGAGGTCTATGCGTCGGCTGAGTTCATCAATCAAGCGTAGACCAACCACCGGCCATTCGCGGATGACCTGCTCCAGATGTGGGCGACTGAATATGCCAACGATAGCGTCTTCGCCTGCTTCGGCTGAGGCATGATGCAATGCCTCTCCCAATAGTGGCACTTCACCGAAGAACGTCCCGGCATGGATCGTTGCCAGTTCTAATCGCTTGCCATTGGAAGTCAAACGATAGACTTGCACCCGGCCCTGTCTCAGCAGAAACAACCCTTGAGATGGCTCATCTTGCAAGTAGATAAGCTGCCCCTTCGCATATTTCCGCTGCGGCATGCGCCGGTATATTGAAACGATACTCTCTTCCTTTAGATCGGAGAAAAGATCCATCGAGAGCAACGATGAACTGTGTGGGGTGGATGAAGCTGGCTTCTGAGGGGGTGGCAATTGCGAGCGATGCGGTGAACTATCCCCATCAAGATTTGCTCTCGCCTGCCAGCGGAGATGTTTGAGGAACCCTTCCCAGGAGGACCGCTCCATCGAAATCACCTGGCTATCAAGCAAGTACGAAGGCGACTCTTGAACGGGAGCCGAATGCTGCTCGCTCTCATCAACTGTAATAATAGCGACATCAAGATCAGGAATCAGGCTCGCTTGCTCGGCGATGAGGAGTGATTCCTGATAATCATTGTTCTGGCTACTACTATAGATCTCCAGGCGCATGTGCTAGCTATCCCCTTTTCTAGAAGGACGGGAGCTATTCTGGTTCCCAAGGGCGCGCAAAATGACATATAGAGCTACATAAAAATACTGCATGAGACATTCCAAAGATATTCCAGACATTCCAGGCGCTCTACTATCTTATGAATCCTGGCAGGGTTCTAAGATACAGATGTCGGGATATTGACTCCTCTAACAATAACCAGTAGTTCGGATACGTTCTGTAGCCATTGCTACGCAACTACCGCCACTGTACAGTGATATGTGGGTCTGCATACGCAAACGAATGGCTTCTTGAACTCTCTATCTCCAGCGCATGCTTGAACCAATCGGCTGGCTGCTAGATGACGCCCGATAGCTGCGTGCTGCGATAGCTTGCCAGAGAGGAATAATGTCATGCTGTGCAGAGTTCAGGACGTTCTTGTCAACGGGTTAGCCCTGGAGGATGTTCTCGGTATCCAGTGGTTCGAGCAAGGTTCTCAGCCCCCGCACATCTCGCAAGCGAACCTGTCCACGGTGGAGTTCAACCAGCCCTTCCTCCTGAAATGCGTCGAGCGTTTTTGTCACGGTTTCTCGCAGCAGGCCGCTGCGGTCTGCCAATTCCTGATGGGTGATGGGCAGCAGCGTCGCTTGTTCCTCCTGGCTCACCTGTAAGAGTTCGGCGGCCAGGCGAGTCGAGACATCATAATAGGCCAGAGTTACCATGCGCATTTCACTCAACTGCAAGCGCCGACTGAGTGCTTTCACGAGATAGAGCGCAAAGTCTGGTTCTTCACGAATGAGCCGTACAACCTCGGCCCGCTCGATAATGGCTACCTGAGACGTTTCGACCACTTCAGCGGTGGCGTAACGAATACTCTCGCCCAGGACACATACCTCTCCAAAAAACATGCCAGGCCGCATGACTCCTAACTTCAACCGCTTCCCATGTCGGGTCAGGTGATGGAGTTCGATCCGTCCCTGCCGCAGCAGGAACATCGTGTCTGCAACGTCTCCTTGCCAGTAGACGCACTGGCCCTTCGCATAGCGTTTCAGGCGTAGGGTGGGACTCAGGGCTGCCAGTTCCTCCTGAGTCAGATCACGAAACACGTCCAGCAGCAGGAGAACGGGAGACGTTCCCTGGTCTGAGGCCGAGGCTGCCGCGTGTGGGCTATCCTGGGGAGACCACGCAGAACCCGCAGGGAGGAGCCACGCCGACGATGGCGCCTGGGCGCGTTGGCGCAGGGCTGCCAGGAAGGACTCAGGTGGAGGATACCCGGCGGCAAGAAGTTGTCCATCTAATAGATAGATGGGTACGGCTCCCACGAAGAAGCTACGAAGATCGCCAGACCCAATAGACCTGATAGTCACCTGTAGCCCAGGGATCTGCTCGGCCCGTTTGATGAGATCCAACACTTCTGACTGGTCAGAATACTGGAGAGGGAGGTAGACCTCTAAACGCATTGAACGCCTCCTTCGTAGGTTCCCTTAGAGGCTCTGAACAACCACCCAAGCGCAACGACTATCCGTCTTGTCTTAGGGGATACCACGCGCGGCGCTGCGTTATCTGTGGTGGGCGCTACAAAGAATGACGGGTGCTGGCCCAGGAGAAATTAGGTAGTAGTTCCTACAGAACTTTGTAGGGGGCTATGGTATATCTCTAGCAACTGGAAGAATGCTGATGAGCATTGAGGTTTCGGGGATGAATGTCCCAATTGGAAGGCAATATGGCGCAGGAAACAAATACATCAATGAACTCGCAGCAACGGTTGCGAGAACCGCTTGCGGTCCAACCTGGAATCCGTGAGTTAGACCAGCGCCGGGCGGGGTGCAGGCTGGAGGTGTGGGCGAGACGTGCATTCTATCACACCTGGCGGATGCTGCCAACCTGGTGTCAGGATCTGGCTGTACGCATTGCTGCGCCCAAGGTGACGATGGGAGCCTGCGCGGTGATTGTGGATGGTCGGGGGCGGGTGCTGCTGGCGCATCATACCTATCGGGCACGTCCCTGGGGACTCCCTGGCGGGCTTATTGGTTCCGGCGAGCAGCCAGCCGCAGGGCTGGAGCGCGAACTACATGAGGAGTTGGGCGTATTGGTCCAGGTGGGGCCAGTCCTTTCCGCAGAGAAGCATCCAAGAACCCATCAGTTAACGCTCTACTACCGAGCGGCATTACCTGGCACGCCACGCGAAGACGGCATTGAAATAGATGAACTCCGCTACGTCGCGCCGGAGGAGGTGACGGCGCTGCTGGGGGATGAAGCGGACGTGTGTTTACGATGTATGCAGGTGTATGGAGAGGTAAGCCCAGTCGGAGGCGCTGGCTGAAAACGCAGCCTGTACCAATCAACCAATCGTTTGCTCAAAATTGGAAACTATCAGCGCGCGCGTCTTGAAGAGTGGGTGATGTTATCATCTTCCTCTTTCTCATCAACCACGAAAGTCTTCTTTGCGCCCGAAACAGCATTTAGGAGCTGTTCCAAAGCCTGTTGTTCAGTCGTGGTATCAATTCCCGTCTCGTACCGATCCCGCCGAACTGCTTCTGCGTATTGGTCCACTTCTTGTTCTGGGAAACCGAGACGAATCAGCGCCTGGCGAACGATCTCCAGACCTCCTTCCAGTTCAGGATGGATGACCTGCTGCGCTCCAAGCTCGGCCAGGCGGCTTACCCCCACCTGTGTCGAGGCGCGAGCGATGATGGGTGTCGTGGGCGCGAGATCGTGTGCTGTCGCCACGATCAGTTCTGCGGCGGCTTCCTCCGGTACCGTGACCACCAGGGCGCGAGCGCGCTCCAATCGGGCATGCGTAAGCACTTCAGAGTTCGCCGCATCACCCAACAAGGTAGGAATGTCCTCCTGCTCCAGTTTTTTCACCCGGTCTACATCCATCTCTACCACCAGTTGTGGGATTGTCAGATGCTTCAGGACCGTGACCACATGCTGGCCGACCCTTCCATAGCCTACGACCACTACATGATTGCTGAGGGCTTCGCTGGGCGGCGGTGGTGTCGGCCCCTGTCGATCCAGGCGCTTCCACAGCCAGGGCCACCGACGCAGCAGAGCTTCTGTTGGGGATATTGCCCTGAACAGGAATGGATTGACCAGGATGGACAGGAGCGCCCCTGTCAGAATCAAGGAATATTGCTCCAGAGTGAGCAGACCTAATGCAACCGCCGCCTGCCCGATAATAAAGGAGAACTCTCCGATCTGGCTCAGCCCGGCAGACACCACCAGCAGCGTTCGCGCTGAGACGGGTATCAGAAATCCCAGGAGGATTGTCAGGAGCGGCTTGCCCAGGACAATCAGCGCGGTCAGTGCGAGAACTTGTTCGCTGTGGGAGACCAGATAGCCTGGATTCACGAGCATGCCGACGGAGACAAAGAAGAGGACGGCAAAGGTATCCCGAAATGGCAGCATCTGAGCGCCTACCTGATGGCTGATTGCCGATTCACTGATGACCACACCTGCCAGGAAAGCGCCCAGCGCCAGGGAGATACCAAAGAGGTCTGCTGCTCCCAGCGCGATCCCCAGAGCGATCACGACCACCGCTACAACAAATAATTCACGCGAGCGGGTATGCGCGATCCGCAAGAGGAGCCAGGGGAGTACGCGCGCTCCAACGAGGAGCATAATCCCGGCAAAGATGCCTGCTTTTAGCAGGGCGAAGCCAGTCGTTTGCCACAGGCTTCCCTGGCCGATTGGAGACAACACCGGCAGCAAGACCAGGATCAGCACCGTCGCCAGGTCTTGGAATACCGACAACCCTACGGCAGCCTGCCCATGTCGGGTATTGAGCAATCCCTGGTCCATCAGGCCACGCAAGAGGACAACCGTACTGGCGATAGAAATAGCCAGCCCCAGCACCACGCCGGAAGCACCAGACCATCCCCAGGCTCGTGTCAGGGCGAACCCCACCGCGGTGGCGAGGGCCATTTGCCCAAGAGCTCCAGGGATCGCAATTTTTCTGACGGCCCACAGATCACGCAGCGAGAAATGAAGTCCAACCCCAAACAGGAGGAAGATCACCCCAAGTTCGGCCAACTCGTTGATTGTTTCGACATCACCGATGAATCCAGGGGTAAAGGGACCAATGACGACCCCTGCGAGCAGATAGCCCACGATGGGAGGCAGCCCGAAGCGACGAGCGATCAGCCCACCGCAGAAGGCTGCGCTTAAGGCGACTGTCATCTGCAACAGCAAGGGTAGGGTGTGCAAGGCTGTTGATCCTCCTCGTCTTCTTCACCTGGTAACGATCATTTCCTCAGCCGAGGGGGTTCTCAACGTTCTCTCAGTATATTATATGCTGTGGAGCCGTTGTTCTGGCGTGATCAGCGGGAGGGTAAACCAGAAAGTAGCCCCGTATCCTGGCAGGCTTTCAACGCCAACCTGCCCCTGATGCCGCTCGATAATGATGCGGCTGATGTGCAAGCCCAGGCCCAACCCACTCCAGAGCCGCTCTGCACTTCAACCCCCGGCGCGCGATGAAATCGCTCCCAGATGCGCTCTTGCTCAGAGGCGGGCAATCCCGGTCCGTAGTCGCGCACCAGCACTCGCGCCTGGTGGCCCTCCAATCGGAGACACACTTCGACCCGCTTATCCTCTGGAGAATATTTGAGCGCATTGGTCAGGTAGTTCGTCACCACCTGCCCGATGCGGTCGACATCTGCCAGGAGCGGCGCCTGCGCATTATCCGGCAGGTGGAGCGCAATGGTGCGATTCGGCCAGGAGTATTGCTGCTCTTCTACTGTCTGCTGAACAATGGTGGTCAGATTACAAAGGGTGAGATGAAGCGTGAGTCGGTCGGCCTGGATGCGCGAGGCATCCAACAGGTCGCCTACCAGCCGGTTCATGAGCCTGGCCTGCTGTTCTGCCCGCTGAAGTGGCTCCTGAATCAGCGCGAATCGGCTGGTTTCTTCTCTGGTGTGTATTGTCTTGGGCCTCTCTTCACTGGAAATGAGGCGCTCCAGGCGACGCTGGGCTAGCTGAAGGTGGCCGGTGATGCCGGTCAAAGGTGTGCGAAGTTCATGGCTGGCGAGACTAAGGAAGTCGCTCATCTGTCGGTTGGCTTCACGTACCGCCTGCTCATTCCGGCGGAGGGTGGTAATATCGCGCATGATGCTCACAGCCCCGGCTCCCTGGCCTTGTCGTTCTCGCAGGGGAGCAGCACTTACCGACACAAAGCGTTCCTCCCCTAGAGCAGTGGAGGTCTGCACTTCAATAGCCTCCAGCGTCTCACCTTCCAGCACTCGCTCAAGAGGAAAGAGAGCGAGTGGGAACTGCTCCTCACCGCTGGCGGCCCCTGCGTCATTTGGCAGGGCTGGCGCCTGTGTCGCGCTGCTGCCAGTGAGGCTGACCATCTGCTGCCCTGCGTGGTTGAGCCGTATAATGGTTCCTTGATGATCGTAGATAGCGACAACATCCGGGATTGCCTCGATGATCGCGTTCAAGTGCGCCCGCTCGACCGCCAATGAGATGGTCAGCTCTTCGGCGTTCTTCCGCGCCCGCTGGCTTTGGCTGGCAACCACACTAATAATCAATCCGGCGAATAAGAACAGGAGCGTTTCGACAACTTGCTGAGCATCGGTCAGGTTCCAGGTAAAACGGGGCGGCAAGATCACAAACTCCAAAAGAAGCGCGCCTACCAGGGTTGCGATCAGGCTGGGGCCAGCCCCCCAGTTCAAGGCTACGAAAGCGACGACCAACACCTCCAGCACACCGGAAAACGCGAAGGTGGGAAAGGTTTGCAGCAGCAGGAGGGTGGTAGTAGCGACAATTGCTTGCAGAGCGATTGCTACCAGATAGCCTATCATGGGAGGGCGCCACGTTCTGGGCAACCAGGAGGGCGCAAACGTGTTCGCCAGAAGCCAGCGTTGGATGGCCCGCCTGTATCCAGGCCACAGGGAACGTATCCGCGTTATACCTTCCTGGTGTTTGTGCTTCCTACTCATTATCGCCCCCACGCTATTTATCAACTGGGTGCTTGATGGCCCGAAGCGCGCCAGACTACCGAGAACGGAACGAGCCATTCAGATGGCTATCAGCCACCACAGAGTAGTGTAGCAGTGCAAAGTGAGATGAGGCTGAAGCTTTTCTGAATCAGACCTGAGACAGCAGGCGGCAGACGCCCCGATCTGTGCCGTTTCTCAGCTTCAGTTCAGGGGCGTTTCAGCATCGCTTCACATGCCGGTGGTACATTGTTTGATGGAAAGTGAAGTACCCTTTTGAGTCAGGATAGGCAGTATATGAAAGCGCATTTGCTTGTGGTAGACGATGATCCCCGCATTACCGATTTAGTACGCCGCATTTTTGCCTATGAGGGGTATAGTGTCGCCATTGCTACCAGTGGTCATGAAGCCCTGGACCGCACGCTGGAACGGCCACCCGATCTCATCGTTCTCGATATTTTGCTGCCAGGATTGGATGGACTGGAGGTGGCCCGGCGGTTACGAGAAGCAGGAGATAATGTGCCTATCTTGATGCTGACTGCCCGCGATGCGGTGGCGAATCGGGTCGAAGGGTTGACAGTCGGGGCTGATGATTATCTGGTCAAGCCCTTTGCGCCCGAAGAGTTAGTGGCGCGCGTGAAAGCACTCTTGCGGCGCAGCCAGGCAGAACGACATGAAGTGCTGCGGTATGCGGATGTCGAACTCGATACCGGCACTCGCCTGGCCCACCGAGGCGCACGTGAGATCGAACTTTCACCTACTGAATATGAGCTGCTGTTTCTCTTTTTACGCCGTCCCCGCCAGGTGCTGACCCGCGAGATTATCATGGACCGAATCTGGGGGCTTGATTTCGAGGGATCATCAAATATCCTGGAAGTCTATGTTGGCTATTTACGCGCCAAGCTGGAGTCTGAAGGTGAGCCACGACTGATCCATACCATTCGCGGAGTTGGGTATGTCTTCAAAGAGTAAGAGCAAGTAGGGAGACGGGCGCAAGTGTCGAGGAGTTTCACGGATGAGGAAGCGAAGACAGGTGCCTGGAGACCAGAGCGCCCCCCGCCATTCCCTGCGCCTGCGTCTGGCGCTGTGGTATGGGACGCTGCTGACGGTTGCCCTCGCCGTGTTTAGCGTGCTCATCCTGCTGCTCACGGCGGATGCCAACCGGCAAAGCGTTGATAACGCCCTGCGGGCAGAAGCCCGGCTGGCAACGGTGAACCTGCGCCGGGAGTTATTGCCCACCCCGCCGTACTGGCCTGATCAACTTACGCTCAATATCGTGGATATTTACCATAACCCTGGAGTGATTGTCGAGGTTCAGGACGCTCAGGGAGGGGTTCGCTATTTGTCGAGCAGCAGGGCCGCGCTGATGATCCCGGCTGATCCCGGCGCGATCCAGGCGGCGCTGGATGGTCAGGTAAGCTGGTATGACGCCCAGGCCAATGGAGAGCATATCCGGGTTGAGGTCGTTCCCGTTCGTGCGCCAGACGCCGCTTCCCCTGGAGGCAGCGGTGATGGGCCGAGTGGCGGGGTAGATGCTGATGGAGCGCCTGTCGGCTCAGGGCCAGTGATTGGGGCGCTGCTGATCACGAAATCTCTCAGTGATGTTGATAAAACCTTTGATCTGCTTTGGAGGCTGCTGCTGCTTGGTGGCCTGGCGATCCTGGTGGGGGCGCTGGCAGGAGGCTGGCTGATTGCAGCACGTGTGCTTCGCCCGCTGGGTGAGATTGGCGCCACCGCGCGAGCCATTGTTGCCTCTACTGCTGATGGTCATCGGCTGGGGACACTGAGCCAGCGGGTGCCTCGCTCTGGGGGGAAGGACGAACTGGCTCAGGTGGTGGAGACGCTGAATGAGATGCTGGCGGCTCTGGAACGGGCGAGCCAGACCCAGCAGCGTTTTGTGGCCGACGCTTCCCATGAATTACGCGCTCCGCTCACCACAGTGCAGGGCAACCTGGCGTTTTTGCAGCGACACCTGGAGGAAGTACCCCCCGACGAGCGTCGTATTATGCTCGCTGATGCTTATACAGAAACACTGCGGCTGGCGCGGCTGGTTGACGATCTCTTGCTTCTGGCGCGCGCCGATACCAGCACAGATCAGCCAGGCACGCCATCTGAAGCCACAGGGCAGGAACTGCCACCGCTTGCGCAAGCGTCTCCAGTGGAATTAGATCATGCGCTGTTGCAGCTTGTACGCCAGTTGCGCCGACGGCTAAACGCCGAGGGTTCGCAGCTTCATCTAGAGGTGGGCCGCATCGAGCCGACGCGGGTGCGTGGGGAGGAGGAGGCGCTGCGCCGCGTCATACTCATTTTGCTCGATAACGCTATCAAATATACGCCTGCCAGCGATGAGCCGGGCAGAGGCCGTGTAACCGTCTCTCTGGAACGAGTAGATGGGCAGGCTGTGTTAGGGGTGCGTGATACTGGTATCGGAATCGAACCAGCAGATCTGCCACATATCTTCGAGCGTTTCTACCGGGCAGACCCGGTGCGTGATCGGCATGGGACAGGATTGGGCCTTTCCATCGCGCAGAAGCTGATGGAGCAACTGGGCGGCCATATCACCGTTGAGAGCGCCCCTGGGCAGGGGAGTACCTTTAGTATATGGCTTCCACTGGCATAGCCCATTCTGTTGCGTGCGAGGGGCTGCCGCGTGCAGCGCCTTCCAGGCGGCTGCCGTTGACCGCCTGGAAGGCGCTGCGGAATATTCAATCTGAGTTGGTGTCAGCCATTCTTCTCGTCTGCTGGTCTGTCTTCCTTGAGAAAAGAGAGCGGCAGCGTAAACCAGAAAGTAGCGCCCTCGCAGGGAAGACTCTCAACGCCGACCTGCCCATGATGGCGCTCGATGATAGCCCGGCTGATATATAGCCCTAATCCCAGGCCCACACCGGAGCCGCTGCGTACCTCGACCCCCGGCGTGCGATGGAAACGCTCCCAGATGTGTTCCTGCTCGGCCAGGGGAATACCTGGCCCGTGATCTCGTACCCAGAGGCGCATACGGCTTCCCTCGCGCGCTGCGCCGATCTCGACAGGTTCGTCTTCGGTGGAATATTTCAGCGCGTTGGTAAGATAATTTGTCACGACCTGCTCGATGCGTCCGGCGTCTGCGTAGATTGGCATGCTCTGATTCGCTGGCAGATATACCTGAATGGAACGCTGCGGGTTGGCCTGACGCTGCTCCTGGACAACCTCGCGGAGAATAATCGCCAGATCGGCAGATTCCAGATGGAAGGCCAATTTGTCCCCCTGGATGCGTGAGACATCCAGGAGATCATTGACCAGCCGGTCCAGCCGGGTAGCCTGGCGGCTTGTGCGGGCGAGGTGTTCATCCAAAGTCGCCCATTTTTTGCCCGTTCCATCGTTTGCGCTTCTTGCGGCGAGTTCTTCGCGCAATATCCTCTGGAGGTGACGCTGGCCCCACTGAAGGCCAAGGATGATGGTCGTCAACGGTGTCTTAAGTTCATGACTTGCCATACCCAGGAAGGCATCCATCTGCTGGTTGGCCTGGAGCAGCGCCAGTTCTCCCGCCTTTGCCGCCTCGCGCTCGCGCAGCAGGCGTTCTCGCTCGATCACCAGCGCCCCCAGTTTGGCCGTCGCTTCCGCCAGGGCGATCTGCTGGGCAGTGTAGCGAGGCGGCTCGCCCCTGGGGTTAAGAATCAGGAGGCCGACTAGCCGTTCGCCGATACGCATGGGAACAGCAAGGAAGAACTGAGTATCGAATGGGTTCGACTCGTCACACAGGAGCGGGTTGGTCATATCCAGCGCCAGCGTCTCCCCCTGTTGCAAGCGAGCGAGCACCTCTGTGTGAGCGCCATCCATCCAGCGCGCGCAGCGGCGCTCTCCGGCCCACCAGCGTCGCTCCTGTTCGGGCGAAAGCCCCAGCACTGCCAATGGCTGTGAGACGCCATGTTCCAGGTCCAGTGTGGAGATGCTCACACTGGAACACTCCAACAGATTGCTCGCCAATTCTGCCAACCGATGAGCGGCCAGACTGGCTGGCGATCCGATTCTCAGTTCCGGGGAAGCAAGCTCATCAGGCGCCTGGACAAGCGCCTCGGCCATCGCCAGCAGCGCCTGAAGCGCGTCTTGAGTGCGCCGTTCCAGCCTCTGTCGCTCGGTCAGGTCGCGCAGGACCATGACAGCGCCCATGATGCATCCGTCAGCATCGCGCAGCGGCGCGCCGGTAATGCTTCCCTCGACGTTGCGCCCATCCAGCATCTGATAGCTGACATCAACCGCGTTTGGATCGCTAAGAACCTCTCCGCGCAGCATGCGCGCAAGCGGCCAGCGTTCTTGTGACAGATGCTCATTATGCTCATAGCAAACATGATAGTGTGAAATGCGCTCAAGCAGCGGCATAGAGCGATACTCAGGATGATCATCGAGATTGAGCAGACGGCGGCCAGCCGAGTTGGTGCGCATGATCCGCCCCTCAGTGTCATAGACGAAGATACCATCAACGATGGTCTCGAAGATCACTTCCAGTTCACTCGCGCGCCGGGCCACTTCGCGCTCCAACCGACGTGGCTCGGTGACATCGCGTAGAACCATCACACCACCCATAAGGCGTCCCTCCGCATCGCGTATTGGCTCTGCGGTCACGTCGAGCATCGTATCCTCACCCCTGGTGGTGCGAACCATGACATAGGGCGCTGGGCGCTTCATTACCCCCTCTTGGAGATTATGGAGCGTCACCAGGCGCTCATCGGAAAGTGGTTGCCCATTTTCATCACGGAGCCGTATGAGTGATCTGCGTTCATCTAGTGTCTCTGGCTCAGAGTCGAATACAAACATCTGGCGGTCAGCGGCATTGCGCTGAAAGATCCGTGCCTTGCTGTCGAAGACGAGAACCGCATCGGCCATCGCCTCGAAAACGGCTTCAAGCTGACTGGCACGTGCTGCCGCTTCCCGTTCAGCCTGGCGCAACGCTTCCTCCAGGCGCTTGTGCTCGGTAATGTCCTGAAGAATGCCTGCCGCGCCCATAATCGCTCCAGTTTCATCGCGGATAGGGGTGGCCGAGTCCAGGATGACTTTGCGCTGTCCATCAAAGGTTTCAATCGCTACCTCTTTGTTGGTTACGATCTCGCCCTTGCTCAGTGCGCGAGCCAGCGCCCACTCCTGGACGGCCAGCGGCTTCCCGCTGTCGGGCCACCAGGCTTTCGCAGATGCATAGTCGGCGATCTCCTGGGGTGCTGGCGCTGCTTCACCCCAGAGCGCCTTGCACGCGGGGGTTCTTTCCAGGAATCGCCCCTGAGCGTCTACCATTCCTACCGGAGCCGGAAGGACATCCAGCAGCGTTCGCAGGCGGAGGCGTTCCCGTTCGGTTCTGGCTTGCTCCTCTCTGAGCGAGCCAGTCATTTCTTCGGCTCGACGGCGTGCCCAACTGCTCTGCCCCGCAACCAGGCTGATGATGAACCCAACCAGCAGGAACAAGAGCAAGCTAACCAGATCATTACCCCCCCCAGAGTTCCAGGAGACCACTGGTGGCAAGATGAAGAAATCAAGCAGCAAAGCGCCCCACAACGTAGCAAGCAGACCAGGCACAGCCCCCCAACTCAGAGCTATCAGTATCACTGTCAGCACCGGCAGCAAGCCCTTAAAAGCAAATTCTGGACACCAGCGGATAAGGAGGAAGCTCCCAAAGACAGCAACCGCCTCGATCAGCAGCGTGCCGAGATACCTGGCAGCCGAATGGCGCAGTGGTCTCGGCAGCCAACGTGGCGAGAAGCTGTTCACTTGAAGCCAGCGAAGCAGTGGAAGCCAGGATTTTTCGGCCTTGCGGTAGCGCGAGAGCCTATTTTTATCTGGCGCGGCGGGCGTCTCCCGCGCGGAAACGGGGCCGCGCCGGGCCTCATCAGTGCAGTGTGTGGTACTGATTTTCGATTGATTGTTGGAGGGAAGATGCTCTTCCTGCATAGATGGCTCCTGTCCGACAAGCATCATCCGGCCCTCTGTTTGTTCTGCTGGGATGCCAGCGGCAACGTGAACCAGAATGTAGAACCTTGGCCCGGCGCGCTCTGCACGCCTACGCGCCCCTGATGCTGCTCGATAATCGCGTGGCAGAGATATAACCCCAGTCCTAACCCAATGCCTGTGCCGCTCTGAATCTCAATACCCTTGACTCGATGGAATCGCTGCCAGACACGCTCGTGTTCCTCTGGTGGTAATCCCGGCCCCTCATCGCGTACCCACACACATGCCTGTTGGCCCTCCACGTTGATGCCTGCTTCGACGGGGCGATCATCGGGCGAGTATTTCAAGGCGTTGGTCACATAGTTGGTCACTACCTGCCCAATCCGATCCGCGTCGGCGTCTACCGGTACCGGCTGTTCAGCCGGAAGCTGGAGAAGCAGGGTACGGGTCGGCGCGGCCTGGCGCTGCTCCTCAACCGCCTCGCGGGCGATGGTCACAAGATCAGCCCATTCTGAGCGTAGTTCCAACTTGCCTGCCTGGATGCGTGAAACATCCAACAGGTCATCCACCAGCCGCTCCAGGCGCTGCTCCTGATGTTCGACGCGAACAAAGCCCTCTATGATTGGCTCGAACTCGGTCAGCGCCTCTGTATCGCGTTGGACCTGGCGCTGGAAGCGCCGCGCTTGCAGTTGCAGCCCAAGCTTCATGCTGGCGAGCGGCGTTTTGAGTTCGTGGCTTGCCATTCCCAGGAAAGTGTCCATCTGCCTATTGGCCTCCTGGAGCGCCGCTAGTTCGTTGACCTGGGCCACTTCTCGTTCGCGGCGCCAGCGTTCGCCTTCGAGGAAGGTGAGTTCCTGGCGCATGATTACGAGGAGGAGCACGCAGAAAGTCACTGCGAAGGCGATGTATGGGCTGTTCGGGCTACTTGGCTCCACGGTGGCCTGGACCACAAGCACTCCACCAGCCAGCAACGCCGCCATAAAGGGGAACAGAAAACGAACACTGCCGATGAACGCCCCCTCTCGTGGGGGGGCGTTCAGATGTGCAGGCGATTTCCCCTCCTTCTGTGCAACGACCTTGCGCTGTGCCAGTCGAAGCTGAGCCAGCCCGGCCAGGGGAAAGAGCAAATAGCACCCCATCCAGAACAGATCAGGAACCTCCCCACTGAGGAAGCTTGCATGGAGGTTACTGGTAAGATACCAGGAATCTGCAAACGCCAGGAAGGTGATAGCCCCTATGAGAAGTATCAGCACGCTGCGTTCAACTGGGCGGCGATAAGCAATCATCAATACCAGACCAAACAGCACTCCAAGATCCCCGATTGGGTATGCCAGATTGGTGATCCTGCCAAGCAGCGATTGCGCACTTTTTCCGTAGAGCGGCGCCATGAGGAAAGCCCAGGAAAAGGCAGCAGCGGCTGCCATCACGAGCAGACAATCCAGAACCACTTTCACACGGGCCAGTGCTGACTGGCCCCAGGGAAGCGTGCGAGGCAACAGAGTGAGCGCCAGGAAGAAACACGGATACTGGAGAAGATAAAAGAGATCCGGCCACGAGGGGACAGGAGTCCTGTTGGGGGAGACCACTTGATTGAAAATCCCCCACAGCGTCTGTGCTATCGCATAGGCCAAAAAACCGGCGCTGAGCATCCACCATGCGAGCGACTCAGGTTGGCGCGTGCGAGTGAGCCAGAAGCTGGTGAGTATCACCGCCAGCAGCCCCGGCCAGGCCAGGAAGGCACGAAGCCAGTCGGTGGCAGGGCCTTTCCAGGAGGGTTGGAGTATCGTTACTCCCAGTTGATACGCTATCAGCAGGCCAACGATTAGAAAGGCGCTGAGCAGGAGCGTGTCACGTCCGAGAGGCTTCACGAAACCTGAGTGTAAGGTGACGAGCAGTGGATCGCTGGACTGCCAGTATGCCTGGTCAGATGACCTCGCTCGGCAGCTCTTACACGTCATAAGAGGCTCCCTACTAGGGGATCAGAGTGAAGACTGAGGAGTCGTAGGACGACAGACGGCTGGTAGGGGAACCTACCCCTTGCATCTCCGCAGATATGTTGCGCACTATAGCACTTTGGAGTTGTAATGTCAAGAATAGATAAACACAGCAATCACTTGATAGACGGCTGCCTACTATATAATAAATCGACAGGATGCTGGCAATACACAGCCATATCGAACAATAAATGCAAGGTGTTAGATAGTTTTGTGCTATCATGCTCCTGGTGAACAGGGATGGAGCAACAGCTTGCAAACGAGCGAGAAGGGAGGAAAAGGATGCAACTATTGACATTGGACCACAGCACGCTGATCGTCAAAAATATCGAGCGGTCGCAATGGTTCTATGGAACCATGCTGGGATTGAAAGAGATACCGCGCCCAAGTACTTTCACGTTTGGGGGCCTCTGGTTTCAGGGGGCGGGGTTCCAGATACACTTGATTGATGCCCATGATACCTCGGCCCCCTCTGGCTTTGGGGTGCCGCGTGATGCAGCGCGCACAGGCCGGGGACATCATCTGGCCTTCGAGGTAGCTGATCTGGGTGCGTGCCTCGCCCACCTCGCGGCTCATGGGATTGAAATTGTCGGAGGGCCACAGGCCAGGGGAGATGGGGTCACGCAGGTCTTTGTGGAAGACCCCGATGGTCATTTGTTGGAGTTCTTTGCCTGGGAGCGTGGTTAGCTTCTGCCCAGGGCAACGCGGCTCTCGCTGCTGCCATGCACTGGCGCTTTCCCTTTTATACAGATTGCCTGCTGATTAAGAGGAAGAGAGCGGCAGCGAGAACCAGAAGGTAGCGCCCGCGCCGGGGGCGCTTTCCAGGCCCACCTGCCCGCCGTGCCACTCGATAATCGTCCGGCTGATATGCAGCCCAAGCCCTAAGCCGATACCTGAGCCACTTTGCACCTCAATCCCCGGCACGCGATGAAATCGCTCCCAGATGTGCGCCTGCTCCTGGAGCGGGATCCCTGGCCCCTCATCATGCACCCAGACGCGCACCTGCTGCCCATCTGCCTGCAATCTAACCGTCACAGGCTGGCTTTCTCTGGAGTATTTGAGCGCGTTGGTCAGGTAATTTGTCAAAACCTGCCTGATACGAAACGCATCAACGGAAACAATCACGCCCCGCTCAGGAGATGCCTGGAAGTGGACAATCCGACTGGGCGCAAGCTGGAGTTGCTCTTCAATGGCTTCGCGGGTAATTTCTGCCAGGTCGGCTGGCGCTTCGCGCAGTTCCAGCCTGCCCGCCTGGATACGCGAGACATCCAGCAGATCGTTTACCAGGCGATCTAGCCGATCTGCCTGGATATGGCCGCGCTTGAACAACTCCTGAAGCTGCTCAAGCTCTCTTGCTAACGCTCTGGCTGAGCCTGGCTCGTGGGAGCGCAACATACTAATACGGCGCTGGGCCAGTTGGAAATGGAGTTTGATGGTAGTGAGTGGTGTCCTGAGTTCGTGGCTGGCGATACCCAGAAACTCATCCATGAGTCGGTTGGCCTCGCGTAATGCCAGCATATTGGCCTGCGCATCCGCGCGTTCACGCAGCAGGCGTTCCCGCTCAATCACCAGCGCGGCAAGTTTTGCCACCGCCCCGGCCAGCACAAGCTCCTGGGGAGTATACTCGTGGTCGGCATCCCCATGATCGAGCGATAGGTAGCCCACGAGTTGCTCACCTAAGAGCATTGGCGCCAGAAGAAGGGCGCGTGTTCCAAGGGGGTTCGCCAGGCTGCCCCAAGAGGGATGCGTCAGATCGAGCAGCACTGTTTCGCCTGCTCGCAAGCGAGCAGCTGACTCAGGCTGGACCCTCTCGCTCAGCCGTATTCCTTGTGGCAGGCTGGTCAGCCATTGCTGCTCCTGTTCCCACGAGAGGCCCACTGTCATTATTACATGAATGATCTCTGTCCCTGGCTCTAATGACAAGATGCTCACGCGCTGGCAGCCCAGGAGGCTGCGCGTTAACTCTGCCAATCGCCGCACCATGCCGCTCAGCATACCCTGTGGCAGCGCCTGCTCCGTGACGGCGCCCTCTCTCACTACAAGCGTTTCCGCCATTTTCAGTAACGCGCCCAGTGCTTCCTGGGTATGCTGTTCAAGGCGCTTGCGCTCCGTGATGTCTACGATGGCTACAACCCCTCCGGCAATGGCTCCCGACTCATCTCGGATGGGCGCGGCAGAGTTGAGCACCACTTTGCGCTGCCCATCAAAGGTTTCGATCTCCGCTTCCTCGCCGATATAGACCTCACCCCTCCTCAGTGCGCGGGCCAGCGCCCATTCATCGGCGGAAATCGGTTCTCCTGTATCGGGTCGCCAGCCTTTATAGAGGTCATAGCGAACCAGTTCCGTCACCATTGGAGACTCCTGGCCCCAGATCACCTTGAAGGCCGCGTTCAATTCAAGAATGCGCCCCTGCGCGTCGGCAATGCCAACGCCGGTAGGAAGCACGTCCAGCACCGCGCGCAGGCGCTGGTGCTGCAATTCGCTTCTGGCCTGCTCCCGCCCAAGAGAAACGGCCAGTTCTTTAGCTTTGCGCCGCGCTATCTCTCTCCGACTGGCGATGTTCGCAACAGCAAGGCACACAAGCAGGAGCAGAAACACTCCCGCAATATCTTCTGCGGTTTCAAACACCCAGGTGAAGTGGGGGATCAGCACAGCATAGTACATGAGAAATGTACCCAGGCAGCCCGCCACCAGGCTCGGACCTAACCCCCAATAGAGCGCCATCACCACGACTACCAGGACAAACGGCAGGCGCTGAAGGGTAAATTCCGGGTAGCGTTCGGCAAGAAGTACCTCTACTGCGGCGACGGCGATGGGCAGCAGTATTGAGAGCAGATAACTCACGATAGGATGGCGTAATGGCCTGGGCATCCAATCGGGGGCGAAGGAGTTCGTGGCGAACCAGCGCCACGTCGCCAGCCAGGATACTCGCGCCCACCGTCGCAGACGTTTCAAGCAGCCGTTCGCTCCCTCCGTCATTTCTGGCTGAAGATCGGTGGGCATCTCTGCCTCATTATTGGCTGGCCTTGCGCCGCCATTGAGAGGATAGGGCGGCTGGCCCGAATCGGCGTTCATTATGCTACCCTTCCTGTCTACACTGTGCAGCCCCGATCCACATTGCGCATCCATGACGGGTTAGGTAAGAGAAGGAGCGGAAGAGGCCCTATATGCGGTTCTGGACACAAAAATTATACAAAAGTCCCACCCCATCCAACAACAGCGTGGCTGCGCGACAGAAGGTGACAGCTAACGTTGCTGAAAGCAACGCCTGGAGCAAGCAATAGAGAGAAAAACAAAAGCGCCTCACGCGGCGGTTCAAGTAGTTCGTGAGGCGCTCGGTGTGTCTGTGGTGCCAAGGGTCGGAATCGAACCGACGACACCAGCATTTTCAGTGCTGTGCTCTACCAACTGAGCTACCTTGGCAGGTTCTAGAGAAGAGAAACGAAACTGCAAGGGAGAGTATACCATATCCTTGAGCGCGGGCGCAAGGCTATTGGGGCCAGATTTCTCAGTTTGTGGCAAAAACTCCTGGCTTGATACCCTCGGCGCTTTCGCTTCAGTCTGGAGAGAGATGATACAATGCTGGTGAGTGATCTCTTCTCTCGCCAGATGGTGACATGCTGAAAGGATAGATACCATGAATGTCTTCTGGGTCTTTGTGCCTGGCGCGGTGCTGTTGACCCTGGGGTTAGTCATTTTTGAGTGGCGTAACCACAAGCAGCTTAGCGGCGCGGCGGCTGCTGGTGAGAATGCAGGCGAGGAAGCCAATAGCGCGGAGTGATGGCCGGGTGGGCGGCACAGGATTTGAACCTGTGACCCTCTGTGTGTAAAACAGATGCTCTGCCACTGAGCTAGCCGCCCAAAAAAACTATTCAGCGGGCTGCTGATGCCAGAGGAAGTGTAGCATATTTCCTCTGCGGGCGCAATGGCTCTTATAGACGCGGTTCCACCAATTATCGGGAGTTGCCACTTGTAGCGCCGCCATCCTGGCGGCTCAACGCTGGCCTGCTGGTGTGTTGGCCCGCAGGGCAAACGCTCGCCCTGGCGCAGCGGTGGCCGCCTGGAAGGCGGCGCTACAAGTACCATGCCTCGCTTGCCAACACCTCATTTTTGCTAGAACCATAGACGCTATAGACCACCAGGGAATCAACGTTGTGGATGCGCTGAAGACTATCGAGCTACAACATCTGAAGATCGCGTATTGCTCCAATGCAGCGGCCCCACAGCCATCGGTGGAGCAGCCGCAGCAGGCACAGGCGAGTAAGCCAACGCCTGCGAAAGAGGCCGTCGTGCTGCTGCATGGATGGGGCTGTTCCATTCAGACGGTCCTGCCTATCTATGAGTATCTGGCTCCCAACTATGCCGTCTATGCGCTCGATTTTCCTGGCTGCGGCGGCAGCGATCAGCCGTCGGTCCCCTGGAGTGTTGCCGAATATGTGCAGCTAACGCTGGATTGGCTGAATGCTTTACAGATTCCCAGGGCGACCTTCATCGGGCATTCACATGGCGGGCGGGTCTCGCTGACGTTGGCGGCGCAACACCCGGAGCGGGTAAAGCGGCTAATTCTGGTAGACAGCGCAGGCATTCGCGCGCCGCGCAATTTTCGCTATTATCGGCGCGTCTATTTCTATAAAGTCGCCAAGCGAGTGATTGCGCTGCCCGGCATCCGGCGCTACCAGCCCGCGCTGCGCAAGCGGTTGATGAAGTTGCTGGGGTCTGAGGATTATGGGAATGTGTCTCCAGGAGTGATGCAGGGGACTTTTATTAAACTGGTCAACGAAGACCTGCGCCCAGTGTTGAAATCTATCAAAGCGCCCGCGCTGCTGATCTGGGGCGAAAACGATCAGGATACACCGGTTAGCGACGGCAAGATCATGGAGCAGGAGATTCCCGACGCCGGGCTGGTCGTCTTGAAGGGCGCGGGGCATTTCTCCTATCTTGATTGCTTCCCGCAGTTCTGCGCGGTGATCTCCAGTTTCTTATCGTCATGAGTTGAGGATCGGTATGCTGTTGTTGCTGGCTGGGCTGCTGCTGGCGCTGCTCTGGCAGGTCTACGTGGCGCGCCAACTGACGCGCCTGCTCAATATCCATCAAATTGAAGAATATCAGAACGGGCGCTTCTGGCGCTGGGCGCGGGCTGCGCCGACGCGATTCGTTGATGCTTGCCACGCGCTGACTTGCCTGGCGCTGGTTATGCTCTGGCTGCTAGCCTGGGCGCTGTTCCCGCAGTTCTGGGCGTTTGTGGCGCTGGCAGTGCTTTCGGCGGCGCTGCCGGTTGGGCTGGCGCTGCGCATCGAAGCAGTACAGGCGAAGAAGCCGCTGGTCTATACGGCGCGTGCCAAACGGCTGCTGAGTACGGCTATCGTGATCTCGCTGGCGCTGGCGGCTGGATTAGGCGCTGGCCTCTGGTTTGCCTTTCAGCCGTCCATAGGATTGCAGCCTGTGTCCCTGACGTTTGCCTGGGGGGCGGCCTTTACGCTGGGAATGGGCATCTTGACTGAACGCGGCGTGATCGCCCTGGCGATCATCCTGGCAAATGTGGTGATGTTTCCGGTGGAGGCGCAGGTGCGCCAGTATTATCTGCGCCAGGCGAAGGCGAAGCTGGCGCGGATTCACCCCAGGGTTATTGGCATTACTGGCAGTTATGGCAAGACCAGCACCAAGCATATCCTCAAGACCATCCTTTCGGCGCGCTATAAGACGCTGGCGACGCCGGGCAGCTTCAATACACCGATGGGTGTCTGTCGCGTGATAAATACTGATCTGCTGCCGGAGCATGAGATATTTATTGTGGAGATGGGCGCGTACACGCGCGGCGAGATTGCCGAACTCTGCCGCCTGGCGCATCCAGAGCTAGGGATTATCACGGCGGTTGGCCCGCAGCACCTGGAACGCTTTGGCAGTATCGAAAACGTGATGCGCGGCAAGAACGAACTGATGGAGGCGCTGCCGTCTGGCGCGCCCGCTATCTATAACGGCGATAATCCCTATTGCCAGCAGTTGATGCAGCAGATGCGGAATGAGGGGCGAGTGCGGGTGCTTTCGTATGGCCTTGAGCCGACGAATACTGATGCCCAGGTGATTGCCAGCGATGCGCAGATCACGCGGCAAGGACTGACGTTCACCGTAACGTATCGCGGCGCGCAGGGCGAGGAACGCGCAGCTTTTCGTAGCAAGCTGCTTGGGAAACATAATGTCTCCAACATTCTGGCGGCGGTGACGGCGGCGCTGGAGTGTGGGATGCGCCTGGGGGAGATTGCGCGAGCGGTGGAAGAGGTTGAGCCGGTGGAGCATCGCCTGCAACTGATTGCAGGGGCAGGTGGCGTGACGGTGATTGATGATGCCTATAACGCCAACCCGGAGGGCGTGCGCACTGCGCTGGATACGCTGGCGCAGTTCAACGACGGCAAGCGTATCCTGGTGACGCCAGGGATGGTGGAGCTAGGACCGATTGAAGCCGAGGAGAATTATCGCTTCGGCCAGCACGCGGCAGGCGCCTGCGATGTGGCGATCCTGGTTGGCCGCAAGCGAACAGAGCCGATTGCGCGCGGGCTGCGCGATGCGGGCTTCCCTGAGCAGCAGCTTTTTGTCGTCGGCTCGCTGACCGAGGCAACAGAGCGGATGAAGAGCCTGGTTGCCCCCGGCGCAGTGGTTCTCTTCTCTAATGATCTACCGGATACCTATAACGAAGAGTAGCTATATCATCCGTTCTGTTGCCAGCGTGTAGCGTGCCAGCACGTCCTCGCGCAGCGTGACGCCGATGCCTGGCCCATGCTGTGGAACCTTGATCGTGCCATCAGATTCCAGAACGGCAGGCGGGTCTACGATGTCTTCGTGATAGTAGCGTTCGCTAGCGGAGACATCGCCGGGCAGGGTGAAGCCGGGCAGGCTGCTGATCGCCAGGTTATGTGCGCGGCCAACGCCCGATTCAAGCATACCGCCGCACCAGACGGGAATGCTGCGGCTGAGGCAGAGATCGTGAATGGCTTTTGCCTCCGTGTAGCCGCCGACGCGCCCCACCTTCATGTTGATGATGTGCCCGCTGTCCATTTCCAGGGCGTGGCGCGCGTGCTGGAAGCTGTGAATACTCTCATCGAGGCAGATGGGCGTGGTGAGTTGGCGCTGAAGCTGGGCGTGGTCGAAGATGTCGTCGTAATCGAGCGGCTGCTCGATCATCATCAGGTTGAGCGCGTCCAGCTTTTTCAGCGTGGGCGCGTCCTCCAGCTGATAGGCGGAATTGGCGTCGGCCATCATCTTAATGGTTGGGAACGCCTGACGAACGGCGCTCAGCGGCTCGAAGTCGTAGCCGGGCTTGATCTTGATTTTGATGCGCTGATAGCCAGAGGCGACATGCTGGCCCACGACCTTGACCAGCCCGTCTATTGTGGGTTGGATGCCGATGCTGACACCCACCGGCACGCGCTCGCGCACACCGCCCAGCAGTTCTCTCAGTGAGATGTTCTGCGTCCTGGCAAAGAGATCCCAGCAGGCCAGTTCCAGACCAGCCCGCGCCATCGGGTGACCGCGCACAAAGCGCATCCGTTCAGCAGCCTCCTGGGGGGCGCTGAGGGGTTCGCGCAGCAGGGCTGGAACGGCGTAGTCGCGCAGGATGTGCCAGGCGGTCTGAATGGTCTCATAGCTGTAGAAGGCCAGCGGCACTGACTCGCCATAGCCTACCAGCCCTTCGGCGAAGGCTTTGATAAGAATGAGTTCACGCTGATCGGTGCGTCCGAAGCTGGTCTCGAAGGGGCTGACCAGAGGCAGCCGCGCGTGAATCAATTCAACGGCTTCTAATGTGATCGTGGGCATGGGTGGGCCTCATTCTCCTTGTGCATGCGCCTCGAAGCCGGTTTCGAGGATATAGACGCTGCGCCGATAGCTGCCTCTTTGGTCGAAGACGCATTCGGTGGCGGTGTAGCCAGCCTCAAAGTAATGCTCGAAGAGGGCTTGCGTTGTAAGACGCCAGCGCAGCGCCAGGGCGCTGTCGGCGGCTTTGAGGGCTTGAAAGTCGCTGGGGATCTCCAGCGCCAGCGTTGGCTGATGGACGGTCAGATCATGTTCTTCTGGAACCACCAGGCCATCAGGGCGGTGGGTAACGCTTACAACTGGAGCCGCCTGGGCCAGCAAAGCGATTGACGCCTGCTGTGGCGATGCGCTTTGCGTCGGGTCTACATGCGCCTGCACCCGCGCGCTGCGAATCCACCAATCAACGGAGAGGCGGTCAGTGGGCAGGCCAGCGTTGAGTTCGCCCAGGGTATCGCCGTAGATGTTGCGGATATAGTGGTTGCAGATGACGCCTAGCCTGGTGAAGTTGAGCGTGGCATTGCGGGCTTCAAGCGGGTCAAACGTCCAGGTGATGTGGTCCAGGTTCTCGGCCAGGATGAGCCGCCGCTGTTCCAGCTTGAGCGCCTGGCCGATGCCGCGATCTCGCGCTTCGGGCAAGACACCCATCATATGCGAGCAATGCTTCCAGCGGCCATCTTCGCCGCGACCATAGAAGCCGAGCAGGAAGCCCAGCAGCGTATCAGTCTGCTCGTCAAAGGCTCCCAGGACCAGCCCGCCGCTTTTGTGGATGGTCAGCAGGATGTGGAGCGGCGCGATGTCCAGGTCACTGAGACCCCAGGCTCGCCGCTGAACCTCTTCTGCCGCTTTGTAGTCCTTATCGGCCTCAAGGCGCCTGATGGTGAATCCGCCCCTTGCCACACGACGCCTCCTTTATGCCTGTGACGCGGTGGCAGGCGTTTTACTGCCAGTCGCGCCCATGCGCGCCAGCAAGGGCGAGTCAACTGAATAGGTGGTGCGCTGGCGCTCTTGATGGGCCTCGAAAGCTAGTTGAATCAACTTATCTACCAGGGCGCTGATGTTCATGCCCAGCGGCTCCCAAAGATAGAAGGAGATGGAGCCGGGCAGGGTATTGATTTCATTGATATAGAGCGTTTCGGTTCTGGTATCCAGCAGAAAGTCAATGCGCGCCACGCCCCGGCAATCGAGCATCTCAAAGGATTGGATGGCAAGCTGCTGGACGCGCCCCGTCAGTTCGTCGGAGATAGGCGCGGGAATCTGGCGGGCCAGGCCCTTCATGCCGCTGTTCTTGCCGCCGCGCATATATTTATCTTCATAGCTGAGGAAGTCTTTCAAGGCGAAAGGCTGTTCGCAGACGGACGCCTGAAGCTCCTGAAAGCCCAGGACGGCGCAGTTGATTTCGATGGCGTTTTGCACAGCGGCTTCGATCAAGAGCCGACGATCATAATGCGCGGCCACTTCCAGCGCCTGGCTCAGTTCCTCGCGGTTCTGCGCTTGAGAGATGCCGACGCTGGAGCCGAGATTGGCGGGCTTGACGAAGACAGGATAGCCCAGCGCCTGCTCAATGGCGTTGAGCGTCTCGTTGGGGGTGTTCTCCCAGGCGCGGCGCGTGGCAGCGTAGTATTTGACGACGGGCAGCCCATAATCCCTGAAGACAGACTTCATAAGAATCTTATCCATGCCGACGGCTGAACCCAGGACGCCAGAGCCAACGTAGGGGATGCCTGCCAGTTCAAAGAGTCCTTGAAGGGTGCCGTCTTCGCCGTAGGTACCGTGAATGGTGGGGAAGAGAACATCTAGCGACAAGACTTCGGGATCGCGCGCCCGCTTGAAGAGGCCGCCCTTTTCTTCGCGGCGCACGACCAGGCCGCCAACAGTTGGGTCGGGCGTGAGATACACGGGATCGCAGCCGACCAGCACCGCTGTATCGTCCTTAAAGTTGGCAACGTCCAGCAACTTGTCTCCCGTATACCAGGCGCCAGTTTTGGTGATATAGATAGGGATAATGTCATAGCGGCTTTTATCCAGCGCGGCGATGACCTGCTGGCCGGTGATGACCGAGACTTCATGCTCCACTGATCGGCTGCCAAAGACGACACCCACGCGAACTTTTCCTTGCTTCATCAAAGACCCCTCTATAGCATTCTGTAGAGCTTTTTCTCTTATTCTGGCGTCCGCAGTATAGCAGGATGGGCGTCAGGCGTCAAATGGCGCGACGGCGCGGCGCATGGCCGGAGGAAGGCTGATGCGGTATAATAGCGGCAGCACTACCCCTCGCTGGCGAGGGCAGTCCCCGCAGGACTATAAGGAGTAACCGATGGATTTTCGCCTGACCGAAGAGCAACAACTGATCCGCGATACGGCGAAGCGGATCGCCCATGAGGTGATTGCGCCGCGCGCCGCTGAACTTGATGAGACGGGTGAGTACCCCGAAGATATTTTTCAGGTCTATAAAGAGGCTGGCTTGCTGGGCCTGACATTCCCAGAGCAGTACGGTGGCAGCGGCGCGGGTACGATGGGGCTGGGGCTGGCGGTGGAAGAGGTTGCCAAGGTTGATAACTCCTGTTCGCTGATACTGCTGCTGACCAGGCTTTCGACCTCGGCGATTCTCAAGTATGGGACTGAAGAGCAGAAGCAGAAATACTGCCAGGGGACGGCGCTGGGTGAACTACGCGGCGCATTTGGGCTGACAGAGCCGGGGGCTGGCTCCGATTCGGCGAATATCCAGACACGGGCTGAGCGGCGCGGCGATGAGTATATTCTGAACGGGACGAAGCATTATATTTCCGGCGCGAGCGTGGCCGATTTCTTTCTGGTCGCCACGAAGACCGATGTGAAGGCTGGTTCGAAGGGCTTCAGCGTCTTTATTGTGGACCGCGATACGCCGGGCTTCCGCGTGGGCAAGTCTGATCGCAAGATGGGCGTGCATGGCGTGCCGACCTGCGAGTTAATCTTCGAGGATGCGCGTGTACCCGCGTCACAGATCGTGGGGCAGGAGAACAACGGGTTCAAGCTGATTATGTGGAACCTGAACTCGGTGCGGCCTATTGTGGCGGCGCGTGGCCTGGGGACGGCTGAAGGGGCGATTCAGTATGCCATCGAGTACGCTAAGCAGCGCCATACGTTCGGCCAGCCGGTGATTGAGCATCAGGCGATTCAGATGATGATTGCCGATGTGGCGATGCGTATCGAGGCGTCGCGGCTGTTGACCTATCAGGCGGCCACGCTGGTTGACGAGGGCAAAGCCGATAAGCACCACGCGCACTGGCTTTCGATGGCAAAATGCTTTGCGACGGAGACAGCGGTTGAGGCGGCGGACAAGGCGCTCCAGATTATGGGCGGCATCGGGTATATGCAGGAGTCGGCGACAGAGCGCTTCTATCGTGATGCCCGGCAGTTGACGATTGTCGAGGGTACCAGCCAGGTGCAGCGGCTCATCATCGCTCGCGCGGTGGCGGAGGATATGCTCAACTGGCGGTAGGCTCTGGAAATCTGGGCTGCTTCATGGGCAGGGGTAGGCGATGCGGATGCGTATAGCCGCCAGCGAACAGCGCCAGCAGCCCCTCATACTTCAACGAAGACGGTTACGCATCGGTGATCAGGGTGGAGAAGACGACAAGCCGTCTATTAAACTCGGTGCCAACCCACGCGCCATAGCAGCTAATCAAGTTGAGATTGGCGGTGGGGGCGGGGCCAAAGACCCGCTGAATTACCGGGTCGGTGGGGCCGCCATCGGGATTGTCGAACGATTCAATGCTCGTGACCCGGAAGGTGAACGTTTGCCCTGCCTGGTTGGTGATGCTGATGTGGTCGCCGGGCTGCATCTGGCGCAGATTCCAGAAGATGGCGTGGCTGCCATCACTCCGATCAACATGACCAGCCAGAACGGCGTTACCTGGCTGTCCGGGAGCCGCTCCACGCTCCCACCAGAAGGCGGTGTTCCAAATAGGGTCGCTGGCCGGATGCCCGGCGCCGGGCGCAGCCATAGCTCCATAATGGTCTTCGCCAACGGGCATAATCGGCGAATCTACCCCCAGCCGGGCGATGCGTATCCTGTTCGGCTGGTTGGGGGCGCTGTTCGGATGCGCGGTCTGGTTTGCTGCCCCACCTGCAAAGAGGTTCAGCCCGCAAGATGCGAGCGTGAGCAGAGCGCAGAACAGCCCGTAGATCATCAGAACGCGTTGAGCGATAGAAAGCAAGAACCCTGGCGACTTCATAGACATTCACGCAAGCATCCAAGAAGATAGAGTATCACATGCGCACCCATGGCGCATTCTTCTTCTGGCATATTGCGTGCCAATGGCGTCAGGTTCCTCTAAGGCGTTGGCGTCGCGTCTGTATTGTCAGGCGGAGTGTTGTCGGAGCTGGGAAAGAGCGCGCCATCAATGCTGCTCACTTTCCACGAGCCGTCATCGCCTTTGGTGACGCCGATGGTGATGGTTACTGCCTGCTGTTTGCTGCGTGTCACGCTGAAGGTGAATTGTTTATG
Organism: Ktedonobacterales bacterium; assembly: GCA_036557285.1. Taxonomy (NCBI): domain Bacteria; kingdom Bacillati; phylum Chloroflexota; class Ktedonobacteria; order Ktedonobacterales; species Ktedonobacterales bacterium. The sequence continues at coordinate 138,649 of DATBHW010000005.1, read as the reverse complement.
ATTGGCATCAATGGAGGTTGAGCCTGCCGGAGTATAGTTGGTGATAATCCCTACCTGATCGGCTGCTTGCGCCTGCTGAATAAAGTCATCTTGGGAAAGCGCCCCGCTGTGGTCCTCAAAGGCTTCCTGTACATTGCTCGCGCAGTGAGCATAGGCGGCTTTATACTCTTTTTGCTTCATAGCGTCCATGAATTGAGTAGCGACGATCTGCCCGCCATCGCTAAAGAGTGTTGGCCGCAGTTGGAAGAAAGCAATGGCCCCGACAATACAGAGGACCAGCAAGACACCAGTGAGCGCGACGGCGAGCCAGACGTTACGTGGCTTTTGGGGCTTGACCCTAGTCTGGGCGTGGTCGAGGAAATCCTGGCGCAGCGCGCGCAGGCGCTCGGTGCGCTCGAAATGCGCTTCTCTGGTTTCCTGGGCTGAGGGGAGTCGTGGGCGGCCTGGCGGGGGATCGTTGGGATTGATGAAAGGGCGAGAGCGCGGCGCTTGACCAGACCCCGGCATGCCAGCGCGCCGCGCGGATGGTCTGGGTTGACCCGCAGGATCGGGTTTCGCGCTGCGGGCTGCGGGCTGGTTAGACATGGGTCGTGAGGGATTGCGTCTGGGATAGGCTCCGGGTTCGCGCTGCGAATCACGCATGGGGCTGGTTCTCCTCGGCTCTGGTGATGCGATAGCGAGGCTGCTGCGCCGCCGGAGCTATCGGTTCCTGATAGCTGCATCATAGACACATCGGGCGCTCGTTTGTCGCGTGGCCTGGATAACTCGGCGGTGTCGCTACTATAGCCGCAGCCCCGTGTCGTTGTCAAGATGCCTCGCCTGCGGCACAGCCTCTGGCTGTAGTGGAGAAAAAGGCTCTACTGAGGCGAAACGGCGATTCAAGCGGGCAAGAGCGCGCTATGCTGGTGATGACGAGTGTAGCCAGGATGGGCTATTTACTGAAGGCCCGCAGGGCAGTTGGAAGGGATTGCTCAATCAAATCTTCGCGCAGGCGCTTGATGCGTTCTCGATAGGCGTCTTCGGGTTGCCTGCGTCCGATTTTAGGCTTATCGCCCATACTGACGTGCCACTTGCGGAACGCCAGGCCGATCTGGGTCTGATAGAGCGCCTTGGCCGTCAGCCAGGAGCGCCAGCCACGCTTGAAGAAATAAAACCGTTCCAGTCGGGTACGCCGGAATGAGCGTTGGAGAAGGAGATACTCATCCGGGGTGATGGTTCCACGAATGACCTCATCGGCCAGGTATTCACGGACGACAGTGGCTTCGTGGTTGAGTGAGCGCATCAGCAGATAGAGCAGAGCGCCCTGGGCGATAAAAGGCGGGATATAGTCAGCAATGATAGCAATGAGGGCAACCGTTGCGACCAGATCTGAGCTAGGCGCGTCGTGGATGGCAGCACTGGCCTGGAAATCAACGAAGTCAAAGAGGGTATGGAGCAGGACGCCAACTCCAAAACCCAGTAAGGGCATGGCCCATTTTTGCCAGGGGATCCTGGTCTGGCGCGCGTACCCTAGCCCGGCCCCCAGGCACGCCGTAAAGGTAGAATGCCCCAACCAGCCGAGGACGATGCGGCCAATAATCAGGAAAAGCAGCGATTGTTTGGAGTCCTGAGCGAAATAGACGAAGTTCTCCACCATAGCGAAGCCAGCGCCGATGAGAGCGCCGTAGATGATGCCGTCGGTCACGTTATCGAATTCATCGCGCAAGGCGATCAGTAAGATGATCAGACCGGCCCCCTTGACGACTTCTTCGGTGACGCCAGCGTTGGCTCCCAGTAGAAACGAATTCATCACTTCGGCGGCAGTGCGCGAAAGCCAGCCGAAGTGAATGGTTGCAATGCCATCAACAATGGTATGCTCGATCAAAAGCGCCGGGGGGATGGCGATCAAAGCGCCCCAGAGGAATGCGCCTAAGCGAAGCAGCCAGGGTTCCCGCTCATAGCGATCAATGATGTTGACAAGCAGGACAATGCCCAGCGCCGGCACGACGGGAATAGTTATAGCGGCCAGGACGTTGGGCAGCCCTCCTTGCGAGATGACCTGTGCGCTCAACTGCGCGTTTCTGAGGAAGGTGAGATACGCGCAGCCGATGAAGAAAAGAAAGCCAAATAACACAGCGGCAGCGGTACCCAACGCCCAGAATCTACCCCTGTCGAACCGCTGGCGCACAGCAAATTGAAGGGTGACACCCGGACTCATGCTCAAGAGTCCACCGGATTTCTTCTCACCTCTAGCAACCATTGCCAGCACAGCTTCATCCATATGCCTGGCGCTTACCTTTGGTAAAAGCTGGTGTTCTGAGGCGAAGGGTTCAGATGGTTGGAGCGCGGCAGATGGCGCTGTCTTTTCATCCATCCTGGCCTGTTTTGAGGGCTGCTCGGTACGCGGGGCCAGGAGTTGCAGTGTTGTCTGGCCCAGCAGCAGCATCGCGCCAGGCTCTATCTCTCTTGAGTTACCAGAAGGAACATTGACTTTATCCACATGCAGCAGATTGTGTGTGCTGAGATTTTCGATCAGCCAGGTACCATTACGCCAGGTGAGCCGGGCATGTTCGCGCGAAACAGTGGGGTCCATCAAGACCACATGATTATTCAGCCCACGACCAATGCTGGTGCTGGATTCGGCGAGAAGATAAAGCGGGTCTGGCAGACTGGCCGCGTTCCCTGTATAACCGGGCAAGTCCCAGGCGCCTAATCCAGTGTTTTCTGTGCTGGCTTCAGATCGCTTACGGGCGTCATCCTCGGCATGGACCACACGCAGCACACCATAACTCGAACTCATACCGAATCCCTGCAAGAGAAGCTATATCATAAGTATTTTGATGGAAACATGGCCCTTTTTATGCCCCTGCAACTATAACAGAAACCTGTGCATTATGCCAGTGACGGGCGCACCTGGCTGCTTTTGAGCGCATCCTAAAGCATCCTAAAGAAGAACCTTTATTGCATAGTCAGGGCCACCAGACCGTGAAGCGTTGGGGAAGGCGCCAGAACCTCTGCTCAAAGTGTTGGGCTGGAGCCACTGGGCTGCTATTGCTGACCTGGCTATACCCTAAGTATACGGTAATCTCTGCCGTTCTGTACAGCCTCTCGCCTGCCTCTTTTGTGGACGAAGATCGTTTAGTTGGCGTTACTGACCTGAAGATCACCCGTTAATCAAGATGAAAGAGAAGAATGTGTAGTGCGGTTCTGTAGCTCAGCTTCGTAGCGCGTTCCTGAAGCGCGTGGTTGTAGCGCGGATTTGATCAGTGCGTAATGGTAGCGTGGAATCGTAGGATGTATACCTGCTAGTGTAGATTCCTGAGCGCGTTTCCGTAGGCTGGTTGTGTAGGGCGTCCCTGTAGTACAGTAGTCTTGCTAAGTGCGTCCCTTGTAGCGCATTGCGTTGTAGTGCGTTGCTGGAGCGCGTCACGGTTTTCTTCATAATTTTCCTTTGCCAGAGGCGAGAAGGGGAGCCTTCCTTTCTCGCCTCTGGCTTTGGGTTCCACCAATTATCGGGGGTCACTTGTAGCGCCGCCTTCCAGGCGGCCAACGCTGCGCCCTGGCGCGCGTTCGCCCGCCAGGCCAGCGGACCAGCAGGCCAACGCTGGCCGCCAAGAAGGGACGCGCGAGCGACCAACGGGAGCGAGACTGCCGAGGCTGGACCGCGCGACCGAGCGCAGCGAGGGAGAGTGCGGGAACCCAGTTCCCGCAAGCGGTCCAGGCCGCAGGCCCAGCCGAGGCAAGCGGCCCTCTCCGAAGGGAGGCGGCGCTACCAGTAACACGCCTCGCTTGCCAACACCTCAGATTTGGGAGAACCCTGGCTTTGTGTCCTGTTGACACTTTCCCTCCCATCGGGCTATCATACCCCTGTTCTGAACTGCTCATAAGAAACGATAGAAGCTGATGAACGAGGAAGCCCTGAGCATCTTTGCGGAGGCGGCCCAGGATATGGCTTCGGCTGGGCTGGAATTGGCGATTGGGCGGCATTTTGCCTGTGCCGACATATGCAATCAGGTAGCAGAGAAATCCTTCCAGGCGGTCAGCGTGCGGCGCGAGGGGCGTCGTATCATGTACGACCATGATCTGCGCGCTCTGGGCGCAGCCGTAGACGCTCCTGCGGAGATTCTGGAGGACGCTGCGGCGCTTTCGCCCTATCATCCTGAAGCCTACTATGCCGAGACCCCCCCGGAAGAAGCCGACCAGACCATCAGCGCCGAAGAAGCCCATGTCTTGATGCAGCGAGCCAGGCGTGTGCTGCGCTGGGCGCGAAGTGTTGTCGTTGAAGCTCCCTGAAAACAGACTCTCTGAGAGCATATTTTCAGAGAGTCTAGTTTCAGAGGGTCTATTTCCAGAGAGTCTATTTCGTGCAGCCCAAGGCCAGCACACGTATCCTAGCCGGACCACTGCTGGATTGCTTAGATCGTTGCCGTATCCAGCATAACAACAGGAGACAAAGCGTCTCCAGATAAGGGAGGAACCTGTGGCGCAGACTACCTACGCGACATTTGAGGAGGCGGTGCGTCAGTCGCCGCACAAGTGGGTCTATCTATTTAGTGAAGGCAACGCAAAGATGCGCGATCTGCTGGGCGGCAAAGGCGCCGGAGTAGCAGAAATGACCAATGCTGGTCTGCCTGTTCCGCCTGGCTTTACGATTACGACTGAGGCTTGTAACCAGTACTACACGGAGGGCGGGCAGTTCCCGCCGGGGATGTGGGACCAGGCCATCGCGGCGCTGCGTTACGTGGAAGAGCAGACCGGCAAGGGCTTTGGGGATCGTGAGAATCCCCTACTCGTTTCGGTGCGTTCGGGCGCGAAGTTTTCAATGCCAGGCATGATGGACACAGTGTTGAATCTTGGCCTGAACGATGAGACGGTGCAGGGGATTATTGCGCTCTCTGGCGATGAGCGGTTTGCCTATGACGCCTATCGCCGCTTTGTGCAGATGTTCAGCAAGATCGTGCTGGGGCTAAGAGCCGAACCGTTCGAGCATCTGATCGAGCAGTACAAAGAGAAGACTGGCGCGGCTACGGATGCCGATATTCCGGCCAATGCGCTTAAGCAGATGACCCAGGATTTCAAGCATCTGGCAGAGCAGCAGAGCAAAGAACCCTTCCCAACCGATGTCTACGAGCAACTGAAGAAGGCGATTGAAGCCGTTTTCTCCTCGTGGAACAATAAGCGCGCGATTGACTACCGCAACTTCAACAAGATTCCGCATGATCTGGGCACGGCGGTCAATGTGCAGACGATGGTTTTCGGCAACATGGGCGACCAGAGCGGCACTGGCGTGGCCTTCACTCGTGACCCCAGTACCGGCGAGAAGATGCTGTATGGCTCCTATCTGGTGAACGCGCAGGGCGAAGATGTCGTGGCGGGAATACGCAATACGTCGCCGGTTGAGCATCTGCAAGAGGAGATGCCCCAGGTCTATCAGCAGTTCCACGAAATTGCCGAGCGGTTGGAGCGCCATTACAAAGATGTGCAAGACCTGGAGTTCACGATTGAGCGCGGGCGGCTCTATATGCTCCAGACGCGCTCAGCCAAGCGCACAGGCGCTTCGGCGGTGAAGACGGCGGTGGACATGGTGCGCGAGGGCATCATCGCCGAAGAAGAGGCGGTAAAGCGGGTCGAGCCTAACCATGTGGTGCAGCTTTTGCTGCCGCGCTTTGACCCGAAGGCGCAGGAGAAGGTGCGCGGCGAAGGGCGTATGCTCGCCAAAGGGGTGAACGCTTCGCCGGGCGCGGCCTATGGTAAGGCGATCTTTGACGCTGACCGCGCCGAGGAGTTGGGCAAAGCCGGGCAGCGTGTGATTCTGGTGCGCCAGGAGACCAGCCCGGATGATGTGCATGGCATGCTGGTTTCCAAGGGCATTCTGACGAGCCGGGGCGGCACAGGCAGCCATGCGGCGGTGGTGGCGCGTGGCCTGGGGCTGCCTGCGGTGGTGGGCTGCGATGCGCTGGCGGTGGATTATGAGCAGCGCCAGTGCCGCGTGCGCGGGACGGATACCGTTGTTCACGAGGGTGATGATATTTCGATTGATGGGACTTCCGGCGAGGTCTTCAAGGGCACTATTCCAACTGTGGAAGCCAATTTCAAGGAAGAGAAAGACCTGCAAGAACTGCTGGGCTGGACTGACAAGTTCCGCCGCCTGGGCGTCTGGGCGAACGCTGATTACCCCCGCGACGCCGCGCGCTCAGTGGAGTTTGGCGCGGAAGGCATCGGCCTGTGTCGGACTGAACATATGTTTATGGAGCAGGAGCGCCTGCCCGTTGTGCAGCAGATGATCCTGGCCTCCAGCAAGGAGGAGCGCCAGAAGGCGCTGGATAAACTGCTGCCCTTCCAGCGCGAGGACTTTATCGGCATCTTCCGCGCGATGGTCAATCCCAGGACCGGCGAAGGCTATCCGGTGGTCATTCGCCTGATTGACCCGCCGCTGCACGAGTTCTTGCCATCCTACGAGGAATTGCTGGTTGAGGTGACGCGCCTGGAGGCCACCAACGGTGATAAGCAGGAACTGGCACACAAGCGCAAGTTGCTGGATGCCGTTGCCAGCATGCGCGAAGCGAACCCGATGCTCGGCTTGCGCGGCTGTCGGTTGGGCCTGCTCTTCCCTGAGATTAACATCATGCAGACGCGGGCGATTCTGGAAGCCTGCGCGGCGCTGGCAAAAGAGGGGCTGAAGCTTCAGCCGAAGATCATGATCCCGCTGGTGGGGCATGTGAACGAACTGCGCGAGGTGCGCCGCCAGCTTGAGGCAGAGGCCCAGGCGGTTGCGCGGGAGTCTGGGGCCGGGCAGCAGATCGCCTATAAGTTTGGGACGATGATCGAGCTACCGCGCGCGGCGCTGACCGCCGGCCAGATCGCCAAAGTGGCCGATTTCTTCAGCTTTGGCACAAACGACCTGACCCAAACGACCTTTGGCATGAGCCGCGACGATGCCGAGGGTAAGTTCTTGCTGAAGTATGTAGAGGGTTTGGAAGAGCCTGGGCTGGATCAGCCGGTGAAGATTTTGCCGACCAATCCCTTCCAGACATTGGACCGCGATGGTGTAGGCCGCCTGATAGACATTGCGGTAGACGAGGGGCGCGCGGTGAATGACCACCTGGAAGTGGGCATCTGTGGCGAGCATGGCGGCGACCCGGACAGCGTGGCTTTCTGCCATGAGGTGGGGTTGGATTATGTAAGCTGCTCACCGTTCCGCGTGCCGGTGGCGCGGCTGGCGGCGGCGCAGGCTGCGCTGGCGAAGAGCGAGCGCGATAAGTAAGCCCCTCGAAATGCCGCCAGGGTTCGCCTGAACGCAAGATAATATGCGATAATGAAAGATGGGGATGGTTCTCCTGAGAGCAGGAAGCTATCCCCGTCTCTCATTATGGTATGAAAGATTCGGTTGGAGGCGCGACTTTTTAGATCGTCTGCTAAATGGTCTATTGGAGATTGACAAATGCCAGGCCGCCTGCTATTATAAGGCATAATTGTTGCTGGCGTCATCCTCATACCATACCTCAAGCCCATAAAACTCATGGCGCATGCGTTGACTGATTCCAGTTTGCTAGCGGGAGTGCAAACCGCTATTGACGAGCAGCACCTGTTTCCCGACGGCGGCGTGGTGGTCGTAGGGGTATCAGGTGGGCCAGATTCCGTTTGCCTGCTGCATGTTCTGAAGAACCTCTGTGGACCTGTAGGCCCTTATGCCGGTATCAGGGTACATGTGGCCCATCTCGATCATGGGCTGCGCGGCGAAGCTGGCCGAGCCGACGCGGCATTTGTGGCTGATCTCGCCAGGCAGTGGGGCTTACCCTTCACGCCTGGGCGAGAGGATGTTCAGGCACAGGCACAAAAGACCCATCGCTCGCTGGAAGACGCTGCCCGGCGCGCGCGCTATGCGTTTCTGCGCCGGATTGCTGCTGATGTTGGCGCGGCGCGGATTGCCGTCGCCCACCATGCTGATGATCAGGTGGAAACGCTGGTGATGCACTGGCTGCGGGGGAGTGGGCTGGCGGGCCTGGCCGGGATGCGCGCGCTGGAGGGCGATATTATCCGCCCGCTGCTGCGTATCCGCCGCGCGGAGATTCTCCGCTATTGCGAACAGCATCGCCTCGCGTCTCGTGAGGATGCCAGCAACCAGGACCGTCGTTTCCTGCGCAATCGTATCCGCCACGATCTGCTGCCGGTGCTGGAACGCTATAACCCGAATCTGCGTGAGACACTGCTGCGCAACGCTGTAGTGCTGGCAGAGGAGAATGCCTATATCGAGGCGCAGGTTGACGCCTGCTGGCCTGATGTTATTGTCAGTGAGCAGGTGTCTTGCCTGGAAGGGGATGTGGAAGCCTATCGGCTTTTGCCACTGGCGCTGCGTCGGCGCTTGCTGCTGCGCGCGGGATGGCGGATTTCGGGCGGCGAAGCTCGTCTGGGCTACCGCCATGTGGAGGCGAGCGATGCCCTGCTGCTTGGCTCATCTGGTTCTGGCGCGCTTCATCTGCCTGGCGGGCTGCGGCTGCGCCGTGTATATAAGCGGTTCACCCTGGGGTATGTATCAGAGCTTGCACGCAAGAGTACAGCCTCTGGCGCGCTGCCGCAGTATCAAGAGCGCGTACTATTCTCTGTGCCAGGCGAAGCGAGATTGCCTGGCACGCGCTGGTTGGTACGAGGGCATGTGTTGGATGGGCAGAACAGTCCGCCACCAGGCTACGAGCGTGGCGAGCCTGGGCGGCGCTGGGGGTATATGGACCTGGATGCGGTAGAGGCGTATCAACCGCTCTACGTGCGCACGCGGCGGGCCGGTGATCGCTTTCGCACGCTGGGCCTGCGCAGTGAGAAGAAGCTGCAAGATGTAATGGTGGACGCGAAAATCCCCCGCCCCGAGCGCGATGCGCTGCCGCTGGTGTGTGGGGCTGATGATCGTATCCTCTGGGTGGCTGGCTATCAGGTTGCCGATGTGGTGAAGCTGACGCCGACGACGCGGCGTGTGCTGGCGTTGGAATTGGAAGCTGTTTTGTAGCATCGAATCAGGTATCGAATTAAGAAGGAGGATATGTGCATAACGACATTGAAGAAGTCATCATTACCCAGCAGCAATTGCAGCAAAAGGTGGCAGAGTTGGGACAGCATATCAGCCACGACTATAAGGGGCGAGCGCCGCTGCTGCTGCTCTGTGTCTTGAAGGGCGCGCTGATGTTTGTAGCCGATCTGGCGCGGGCGATTGATTTGCCGCTGGAGATGGATTTTATGGTCACTTCCAGTTATGGCAGCGCCACCGAGTCGAGCGGAGTGGTCCGTATTGTGAAAGACCTGGAAGAACCTATCGCTGGCAAGCATGTGCTGCTCGTAGATGATATTGTTGACAGCGGCTTGACGCTGCACTATTTGCTGGAGGTGCTGCGCACGAGGAACCCGGCCAGCCTGCGGGTTTGCACGCTGATTGATAAGGTGAAGGAACGCGCGAAAGTCGTTACCCCGCATTATATTGGTTTTCAGGTCGCTGATCGCTTTGTGGTGGGCTATGGGCTTGATTATGCGCAGCATTACCGGAACCTGCCCTACATTGGAGTTCTCAAACCAGAGGTGTATCAGGCGCCTATAGACGGCGCTGATACTTCGGGTAAAGGACGATGAAGCGTTCCTGGTTCTTCTTTTTGCTCTCATCTCGATCATCTTAGTTGAATGGCGGAATCAGTATGGCTCGGTTAAGCGCGCAGGGCGGCGTCTTCTTGCTGGATGGGCAGCCCTGGTTTTGGCGAGCAGGCGAGTTTCAGTATTTTCGTATTCGGTCTGATCTCTGGCGGCCAGGGTTGGAGAAGCTGAAGGCGGCAGGCTTTAACGCTGTCTCCAGCTATATTCCCTGGGTCTGGCACGAGCCGGAAGAAGGCGCGCTCGATTTTCACGGTCAAACACATCCGCAGCGGAACCTTGTGGCTTTTCTGGAGGCGTGCCGCGAAAGTGGGCTGCCGCTGATGGCGCGGCCTGGGCCGTATATTTATGCTGAGTATCGCGGCTTTGGTCATCCACGCTGGTTAGGTGAAAAGTATCCTGATACGGTGATGCGCGGCCCCGATGGGCGGCTGATTCGCGGGGATCATTACTTCAACTTTGCGGTGATGCAAGCAACCTATCTGGCAAAAGTGGAACACTGGTACGCGGCGGTGGTGGAGGCGCTGCGAGCCTATTTCGACGCTCCCGTCATCAGCTTCCAGCTTGATAACGAAACCGGCCTGATGTATGGAGCCTCGCTGGGCAAGTTTGATTTTAACCCCGATACAGTGGGGCGCTATCGCATCTTTCTGCACGATACCTACGGCGAGATTGAAGACCTGAATGCTGCCTGGGGTACGAACTTTCGCGCCTTTGGGCAGATTCTCCCCCCGCGCGGCAAATGGGGGCGCGGCGAGGCTATCGATTGGCAGCGTTTTCTTGAAGACTGGCTGGTCAGCTATCTGAAGTATCTGCGCAAGATTGCCGGGGAGCTTGGCGTGCCAGTGCCGTTGGTGATCAATGAGCCGACAACCTATCGCAGCCCGTCTCATCCAGGCAGTAAGTCGAAGGTCGCTGATGTCTACGGCTTTGATCTCTACACCAAAAGTACCAACTCCATGGCAACCGCTGATTTCCCTTTTCTCTCGTCGCGTGGCCCGGCGCTTTTTAGCGCCTATGCCACGCCTGAGCGACCGTCTGCTTGTCTGGAGTTGGGGACGGGCTGGTGGGATATGCGGGCGCGGATTGCTCATGAGGCGACGGTGCAGGCGGTGCTGGGCTGCGCGGCGCATGGCACGCGCGGCTATGCCATGTATATTGCCCATGATGGCAAAGACCCGGAAGGCGCGCCCTATCACTTTCAGACGCTGCTGGATGAAGAGGGCCGCGAGCAGCCGCGCTATGAGGCGGTGCGCGGCGTGCAGCAGTTTCTTGCCCAGCACGAGCAAATGATATTGCAATCAACCGAGAGCAGCGATGCTATCGCCTATCTGCACTATCAGCCCTACAGCCGTTTGACTAAAGACGAGTATCTGCCGAGGTGGGGCGTCCAGAGGCCGCTGCCGTTTTTTGCGACGCTGGGGTCGTTTGGCTTCTATGATCTGTTGCTGAGCGCAGGCTATCAGCCGCGCTTCTTTGATCTGGAGCAGGCGCCGGATGAGCAATTGGCGACCTGTCGGGTTGCCATCTTGCCGACCAAGGGCTATCTTGACGAGGAGAGCCTGGCGAAGCTGCGCCGCTATGTGGAACAGGGCGGGCAGCTTATCACGCTGCCAGGCCCGATTTACAGAGATGCTTATGGACGGTGGTTGGCGGATGCCGGGGTGCTCTATCCCTATACTGTGCAGAGCGCGCAGTGGCTGGGGGCAGGAAAAATGCTGCTGGGGCTGCTGAACGGCTGGGGGATTCGTTACCGCCTGCTGAATCGGCGGAGGCTGGCGCGCGTGATGCCTACCGCGATGCACCTAAGCGATCTGGCCGAACCGCTGTTGGTAGGCCAGGCGATCAAGTTACCCGGCGCGCGGCTGACCTCGGCGGGCGGCGCGGCGGTGCGTGGCGATTATCGGCTGATCCGCTTTTTCGGTCTGGCACAACAGGGTGGAATGTACTTGATCGATAGCGCGAATGGCATTCTGGAAGGCCGAGTAATTGGTGTTCCGCCAGACCAGGTCGTCCTGCGCTCCGGGTCGCGGGTGGCGGGCTATCGTGTGGAGGTGGGACGGGGGACCAGTACAGTGCTGGGGACAATCCCGGGCGGGGCGTATGCCACGTCAGTTTACTATCGGCTGACGCCTGAAGAACGTGCCGGGCTGCGCCGCTTTGTGGTGGAATTGATGGATGCCGCCGGGGTTCAGCGCCAGGCAGGGAGCGATCTGGAGATTGAGACTGTGCGGAGGCGCTTGCCTGATGGAAGCTGGCTGCTCTTTCTGCTGAATCGGCTGGGCGAACAGCGTGGCGAGTTGAAGCTGACGCTGGAAGGGTTGACGGATGTTCGCGTGGAGACACTATATAGCTATAAGCATTCGCGTGCTGAGTGCAGCGGCGCTGGGAAACTCAATCTGCTGCTGGCGGCGGATGATGTGCTGGCGCTGCATATGATGCCCGCGTGAATCGTATGCTACAATAGCACATGGAAGGGAGAGTGGGGGTGACACTTTTCGCGGAGGTTTATAGGCGCGCGTGATTGAGCAGCAGCAAGGAGCCAGTACCTATTTTCAGTTTGACCATTTCTCCCAATATCCGGCTATGGCGCACGCGGTCTTCTCTCGTCAGGGTGGCCTGAGCGCCGCGCCCTATGAAAGTCTGAATACGGGTTTAAGTGTTGGCGATGAGCGCCCGACAGTGTATGCGAATCGGCGCTTGCTTTCCCAGGCGCTGGGGCGGCCTGATTGGCCGATAGCGACTTCGTGGATTGTGCATGGTGATGAGGTCATTGAGGTTGGCGCGGAGTGGAAGCTTGACCACGACCAGCTTGGCGATCCGGGGTTTCGTCGGCGAGCCGATGCCCTGGTGACGAGGGAGCCGGGAGTATTTCTCCTCATCTCGTTTGCGGATTGTTTGCCTGTTTTGTATTTCGATCCGGTGCGGCGTGTGGCCGCTCTCACTCACGCTGGTTGGCGCGGCACGTCTCTTGGCATCGCTGGTCAGACTGTGCGGGCGCTGGCCGAGCGTTTTGGCTCACGGCCTACCGATCTGCTGGTGGGCCTGGCTCCGGCCATTGGCCCTTGCTGCTATGAGGTTGGGCCAGATGTGTTAGAGGCGTTCGAGCGTTCGGCTGAACTCAGGCAATCGGCGGCGCTTCAGCCGCATGCAGATGGACGCTCTGATCGCTGGATGTTGGACTTGAAGGAGACCAACCGGCAGCAGTTGCTGGCGGCTGGGGTAGCTCCAGAACATATCGAGATCATGCCTTTTTGTACGGCGTGCCGCACGGACCTGTTTTTTTCGCACCGACGCGAACACGGCAAGACCGGGCGTTTTGCGGTGTTGGCGGGTCTTAATGTGGGCTAGCGAACGATGGACGATCTGGTAGAGCGCATTCGAGAGGTGCGCTTGCAAGTAGCGCAAGCTGCGACGCGCAGCGGGCGCAGCGCGGATGATGTGACGATTATCGCTGTGACCAAGACGGTCCCTGTTGAACGTATTGCTCTGGCGTATGAGGTGGGCCTGAAAGTGTTTGGCGAGAACCGCGTGCAAGAGGCGCGCGCCAAGATCAGGGAGTTGCAGTACCCGCTGATTCGCTGGCATTTGATCGGCCATCTTCAGACAAATAAAGTGGCGCGGGCTGTGGAATTGTTTGATCTGATTCAGAGCGTGGATAGCCTGCATCTGGCGGAGGCGTTGGAGCGCGGCGCTGCGGCGCGCGAGCGAATGGTTTCCGTCTTGTTGCAGGTGAATGTGTCTGGCGAAGCCTCCAAAGAGGGGATAAGCCCTACGGAGCTTCCTCTGCTGGCGGCTGAGGCGCTGCTTTTGCCGCATCTGCGCGTGCTGGGGCTGATGACGATTGCGCCCTATACGACCCAGCCAGAAGAGGCGCGGCCCGTCTTTCGGCGGCTGCGGGAACTGCGGGATGATCTGCGCGAACGTTTTCCGCGCGGCTCGTGGGATGCGCTTTCGATGGGGATGAGCAATGATTTTCTGGTGGCGATTGAGGAAGGGGCGACGATGGTTCGCGTTGGCCGCGCTCTCTTTGGCGAACGGCCCGCTAAGGGCGCCTAACACAACCTCCGCACGAGCAGGGGCGGGGTTGTAGCGCCGTCCTTCCAGGCGGCAGGGGTGGGGCCACCCGTCGGTTGTGTGAGGCATTCTAAGGCGCGGCAGCCTGATTGATCCTTCTCCGGGAGAGGGGAGCAGACAATGAACGTAGGCGATTTGTTCTTTGGTCGGCGGATTCGCCAGAATCACGCGCTGGAGCATGCGACGGTCACGATTCTAACGAGGAAGATCGCTAATCTACGGGTCAGCGCCCGATCCAGCCCACAAGGTTTTGTCATTTTTGGTACAGTCGATCTGGATAAAGTTCGCGGGGCTGCTGCTGAAGCATTGGAGCGGCTCCAGGCGGGTGAAGCAGAACTGGCGATTCATCCGAACTGTGGGACGAATGTTGCCGTAGGTCTTTCGTTGACGATAGTAAGCTGGCTGCTAGCCCTGACGCTGATGCGCCCGCGAACCCGGCTGCTCTCGGCAGCGGCGGGGGTATTGGGCGCGATGGTGTTTGCCCGCCCGTTTGGCGCGGTGGTTCAGCGGCATGTGACCACGCTGCCTGACCTGCGCGGCGTGCGTATCAGTGACATTAGACGACGCTCGTACTTTGGCCTGTCCACCGTTGAGGTGCAAACCGCTCAGGGATAAGCGCACTGCCCGCTTGGCGATCCGGGGAGGAAGACATGTTTCTGCTCCAACATAATATTCTGCATGTGGTGATCAATCTATTCTTTGGTTGCTTAATTGCTTTGATGTTCGTGCGCATGATTCTGTCGTGGATTCGCCTCAGCGAGAGCAATCCGATCATGCTGTTTCTGGTGCGCTGCACAGAGCCTGTTATTGCGCCGATTCGCAAGCGTATTCCCCCAGTGGGGTTTTTTGATGTATCATGGCTTTTCGCCTGGGCCGCGCTGAGTATCATGGGCGTTTTACTGACCCAGGCGCTGCCCCCTGGGTGGTAGTGCTGCTTTGATTGAAAGGAGCTTGTTTTGGCTGGTAAAACAACGTTACAAGTGGAGTTACGCACGACACTTGGGAAGAAAGTAAAGCAATTGCGGCGCAAGGGAGTTATCCCCGCGAACCTTTATGGTCGGCGTCAACCCTCGCAGCCGTTGCAGGTGGACCTCTATACGTTGGATCGTTTTCTGGCAGGCCACCACGCCACCCGCGTGATCGATCTGCATCTGGATGGTGGCAAAGGCAAGGGGAAGGGCGAGGTGTTCAATGCCTTGATGCGTCATGTCTCGCGCAGCCCACGCTCTGGAAAAATCTTGCATGTTGATTTCTTGCGCGTGGCGATGAATGAGCCTGTGACCTTGCGTGTCCCGGTGACGCTGAATGGCACAGCTCCGGCGGTGACAGTGGAGAAGGGCGTTCTGCTCCATATTCTGGATACGTTGGAAGTCGAGAGTCTACCAGGGGATATACCTGAGGCGCTTGAACTGGATATTAGCAATCTGGAAAAGATTGAGGATACCCTCTATGTGCGCGACGTTACCCTGCCTCGCGGCGTGAAGCTGCTCAGTGATACGGATGAGCCAGTTGTCAAGGTCGTGGCGCCGCGCGCGGTGCTGGCGGAAGAGGCAGCGACGGCAGCGGCAGCAGCGGAGGAGGCAGCGGCGGCTCCTGCGGCTGAAGCAGAGGCCGCGGAACCTGGAGAAACTTCTGAATAGTATTTTATAGCGCGAGCCATAACATAACGTGAACATAGCGTGTTCCTTGCGTGCTTGAGTCTGTGCTTGAGCGGGACTGGCTGGACGAAGCCAGTCCCGCTTTTTATGCTGCTTGCCTATTTCTGTGCCTTCTTTCTTCTTTCGTCTTTTCTGCCTGGCGCTGTAGCCCAAAAGTCGTGCTTAAACTCCTGAGGCGGTTCCCTGATGCTATACTATGGCGCAGCTATGAGGAGAAGCAATCGAGAAAGCACACTGGTAATGAGACGACGGGAGAATCAACCATGCTGGCTCTTTGGGGAGTGGGGATAGCCCTGGCAGGGGGAGTGGTCGGCGCGGTGCTGGTTAATCTGCTGGCGGATGTGCTGCCGCGCGAGCAGTGGCGGTGGCGGCTGGGGAGTTGCCAGAAGTGCGGGGCTGCGCCGCCCGCGTGGCGTTATGCTCCTGTGATCGGTTTTCTGCTGCTGCGGGGACGATGCCCGCAATGCGGCGAGGGCTTGCCTCGTCGGCATTTCTGGATGGACCTGGCAGCGCCCACGACGCTTTTGCTCATTCTGTGGCGTGTCGAGACAGACCACCTCGAAACGTTATCAGCCGAAGCGCGATTTGCTTTGTATGGTGCGGTGACGCTGACGCTGCTGCTCATTTTTGTGATCGATCTTGAACATCACCTGATCCTGGATATAGTGACTTATCCATCAATGGCGGCGCTGCTGGCGCTTGGTCTGTTAGTCAATCATCGCGTCCTCGTGTTTATGCTGATAGGCGCTGTAATCGCGGGCGTCCTGTTTGGCTGTCTCTATCTGGTGGCGTATCTGGCCTATCATGCCGACGCGCTGGGCTTGGGCGATGTGAAGCTGGCGGCACTGGTGGGCTTGCTGATTGGCTGGCCGCAGATTTTTCAAGCCCTTATGTATGGCTGCCTGGCGAGCGCGGCAGCAGGAATGCTGCTGCTGATCGCCCGAAAGGCAGATTGGCAGACGATGATTCCTCTAGGCACAGGATTAAGCCTGGGAGCCTATCTGGCGCTGTTTCTGGCCCCGCTGTTGTGGTGAAAAAAGCACTTGTGCGAGCAAGCTGAACATGGTACACTCTGGCGCAATGAGCGAGCAGACCTTGCCCGGCGTTCATTGACCAAGCGATGTCTATATGAGGAGTGCGTCAATACGTGCATCAGCCTGGTTTATCTGCCAACCTTGATTCATTCGACCTGCTTGATCTGGCGCAGGTCATTCAGATGGCGCGCCGAGATCTCTCACTGGTAGTGCGCGCAGGCTCGCAGAGTCTGGGGGTTCTTCGCTTCTCTCAGGGAGAACTTTTGTGGGCTGAGTTTGGGACGCTGCGTGGGGAAGAGGCATTTATAGCCCTGGCTGCTCAACATACCGGAAGCATCGAGGAACATGCCTGGGATGGGCGCAGAGAGCGTAACGTGAACCAACCGCTTGCCCGGTTGGTGATGCAGGCGGTGGAATACCGGGATACGCACGGCAATCATTACGAGCCACAAGCGTCAGGAAGTGATAACCGCAGCCGACCTATCCAACCTGCTCCTTTATCTCAGCTATCACCGCCGTTATCAGCGGCGCCCCTGGCATCCCATGACCGCTTCAATGGTTCCAATAGTCGGCCACGCCTGGTCAATCCATCACCGCCGGAGCCAGAGGAACCGCTGCCAGAGGATGAGCAGGCACCGTCGTGGGTACAGCAGATTCATGCAGCGTCGGAGGCATTTTCTGCTCAATCAACGACTATCATTCCACCTGTTTCTGGCGCAGCGCCTCCTGCGGGGCCAGGTCGGCCTTCGTCATCCTTTTATTCTGCGCAGACGGAGCCGCTGGCGCCGCCTCAGCCTCCTTCAACTCAACCCCTCTCGTCGTCGCTCTTGCAGGAAGAGATGGATATTCATATTCCCGAACCAATAGTTCCCTTCTCTGCGCTTCATGGGAAGTTTGTACTTCCCTCGCTTGCCAATGGGAGCCAGGCTGCCGCTCGCCCGTCGGATGAGCCTGGGGGTGAGCCGCCGACGGTTCCACTGCCCAGCGTGCAGGGAGGCTTGCGGGATTATGGAGCTAAACATGAATCTCACCCGCGAGAGTCGCAGCGGGAAGCTGAGCCAGGGATAAAGCAAGCCATAAAGCCTGCGCCTGCCGCTCCGGCTCTCTCAGTTCCTGCTACAGCGCCCGCGCCCCCAGTTCCAACGGCGCCCCCAGGTGAACCCAAGATGTCGAGCCTCTCCATTCTGGAGCAACTGGCATACGGTGGATTTGGAAATAACAGCAGCGCAGAAAGGGCATCCACTGATACTAACAGATCGGTGGATAACGCGGCTGAGGCGCGGCTGGTTGAACCGCCGACGGGGCCACAAGCCTCCTCTCGCCTGCTTGATGGGGCATCTGCCAGGCAGAACGACACATTAGCGGCGCTCTCTGCTCCGTCATCTTCTACGTCTGCATCCGTAGGCGCACTGCCTGCTTCGAGTGGCCTGGCAGCGCCCTCTTCGGCCACAGGGAGCGTCGAGAGGATACAGCACTTGCGCCAGGTATTACATACATTTGCTGAGCAGGTTGGGGCAGCCTGTATTGCTACGGCGTTGATCCGCGCGGATGGGGCGCTGCTGGCGGAATATCACGCGCAGCGCGGCCAGGATCAAGACCTTGGCAGCCCTGCTTATCATATGGCGAATGTGATGCAATCCAGTTTGCGAACGCTGTTGATGGGTGGGTGGGGTGATCTGGAAGATACGATTATTACCGGCAACACCCATTCAGTGGTGCTGCGCCGTCTAGGCCGCGCAGAAAAGGGAGTCTTTCATGTGGCGGTGCTGGAGCGATCAGGAAATCCTGGCCTCTGTCGGGTCAGGATGCGCAATAACGAAGCTGCACTCCTCCAAAGGCTTTAGGTAGAATTGCCGAAAGTGACCTCTTGATTTTATAGCTGAGGCGCGCTAGAATGCCAGAAAATGGCTGATCGTTTGATGCGTTGCCCTCATCCATTCAGGAGGTTGACAGTGCCTGCTCCTTCTCCTACTGAACCCCCAAACGGTGGGCGCACCCATCAGGAGCATAATCCTCCACACCCGACTACAGCTTCTGCGCCTGCCAGCCCCCCTACAACACCGGCGATGAGCGAGCGGTTGATGCCACCAAAAAAATCTGCCGAGTTGCAGATTGATGTGAACAGCGAAAAGCTGCACGCCGACGTTGATCGCCTGACGCCGCTCTTTCTGGAGACGCTTGATGATATTGAACGCGCCGGATTGACGGGGCATTATGAGACCCCGGTGCGCCAGGCGATGCGGGCCTATATGACGGTGATGGATGGCGCCTGGGAGGCGCTGGCGGAGGAGCGTTTGACTGAGGTGGTCAATGGGCCAGGCTATCAACTGGAAATTACGAAACTGCATCAGTGGCTTCAGGAACGTAAACAACGCTGCGCTGAGGCGCTGGCTGCGCTTCAGGCGAAAGGCGCGTCTGCGCCACGCCCCCCCTATTCCTGGCGGAGCCGCGCGAAGTTCTATCGCCAGGCGATCAGCACCTGGGAGCAGACGCTGGATCGGCAGGGAGACGCGCATACCTCCGGCCAGGGCCTCTTTCGGATGCATGGTTACTATGGCCTGACGGCGCTGCGATCTTTTGAACTCTGGGCGCTCAGCCTGCTGCGCTGGGCGACGATTGGCGTAACAAGCCTGGTCTTTCTGGTCTATCTGGTGGGTATCCCCTTCATGGAAGGGATTTCGCCGCTGACGACTGCGGTTGTGCTGGCCCTGGTATTGGCGATAGGTTATTATATTGTGCGCCTGGTTGGTGGCGCATCGGCCCCCATGCTGGCGGTGATCGGCTATGCGCTCGCGCCCCGCCAGCGGGTGACGTTCACTGATGATGGGGTCAGTGTGGTGCCTACAGCAGCCCAGCGACGCCGCATGCGGCGCTTGCTGGAGATATGGTCTGCTCTGGTCCTGGGGGCAGCGCCGCTGATCTGGTTTGCAGCCGCCGCAATATTAGGCGTGTTACGAAGCGTCCTGGCAACGCCAGGAAATGCCAGTCAGGCGCTGCTCGATTCTTTAGGGCAGTTGAGCTTGCTGCTGGTGCTGATTCTCCCGCTTTCGTATCTCTTTTTTCTGCCGTTTGTGCTGTATAGCCAGACGCTGCTTTCGCGCGATCTGGCTGGACATCGAGACTGGGACATTCCGGCCCGCCGCTATCCCCTACGCTTCTCGTTGATCTTGCTCCCCTTTGAGATTGCCGGTGCACTGACGGTGAGTATCATCTTACGCCAGGTCTTTACCTTGCAGCACTATACGGTGCTACAGTTTGGGTCATTCCATCTGACGGTTTCGACCGTGCTGTATTTATTCTCCTTTTTGCTCCCCTATCTGTTGTTTATTGATTTGCCCTATCGCTATGGGGTAGATCATTGGCGCCTGAAGCATCTCAGGAAACTGCGCTCTGCGCGGCGACTGGCTGAAGAGGAGATCACTCGTTTGCCGCTGAAAGGAGAAGCTGGAGGAGATTTACACGAACTTCAGTATCACCTGGGCTGGATCGAGTATTATCAGACAACGATGGGTGAGATCAGGGAAACGCCGGAAGCGCCTTTCTCGGTGGAGCGGCGTACCACTGCGATTCTGCTGACGACGCCTTTGCCGCTGCTGCTGGCAGCCTTGCAAGATATTAAGAGCGGCGAGGCTATCAGCCAGGATGTGCTTGAGTTGGTGCGGCTCTTGATCGGGGTAAAGTGACGTTGTGTGCGCGCTGGTCTGAGACTGGCTGCTGCTTGACAGTGATGCTGCGCTGGATGATACTGAGTCGCAGAGGTAGACCGCTTTGATTCTACGCGCAGAGGCTGGGCCACTTGAGAAAGCGGCGCTGGCCGACATCATGCTCTGGGTACAAAGCGCCGTCGGCGTGTTCAGCAGAGCGTGAGGAGGGCAGCAAGTGATTGGCCCAACCATTCGTATAGCCCGGCTGTTTGGTATCCCCATTCGTATTGATTTTTCATGGATTTTGATCTTTGTTATCTTCGTTTATGCTGTCACGCAGAACTTTTTTAAGCCCCTGCTCCCTGGGGTAAATTCGTATGTGGCGATGCTTCTGGCGGCACTGACGATCCTGCTTTTTTTCGTCTCGGTCTTGCTGCACGAACTGGCGCATTCGCTGGTGGCGATTACGAATGGGCTAAAGGTGAAGGGGATCGCGCTCTTCATTCTGGGCGGCGCGGCGCAGCTTGAGGGAGAGCCGCGCAATCCCTGGGTGGAGTTTTGGATGGCGCTGGCCGGGCCACTGGCGAGCCTGGTGATTGGCGTGGTGTGTGGGGCGCTGTGCCTGGCCTCCGGCGGCATTGTGTTGGTGCGGGCGTATTTTCATCTTGATTTCTTGTCCAGCGTTTCTGCGGCAACCGCCGTATTATTCTGGCTCTCGCTGGAAAACATCTTTTTGTTTCTGTTTAATATGATCCCCGGCTTTCCCCTGGATGGCGGGCGGGCCGTGCGCGCCTTTATCTGGGGCGTTAGCCATAATTATAGCCTGGCAACGCGCGTGGCTGTCTGGCTGAGCCGAATCATAGCCTATCTCTTCCTGTTTCTAGGGGTATACACTCTGATTAACCAGGATTGGATGGGTATCTGGTGGCTGCTGCTTGGCTTGTTCCTGCTGAATGCGGCGCGAGCTGGCTCAAATCAGGTGGCAGTGCGCGAGGCGCTGCAAGGTTATGAGGTTGGGCAGTTTGTGCGACCCGGCGCGCCAGTGGTACCGGGGCAGCTCAGTCTGGAACTCTTGATGCAGGAATATTACGGGCGCTACGATGCCAGCCTCTATCCGGTTCGCGTGGGTGAGAAGCTTGCAGGGGTGGTGACGCGCGCGCTGGCGCAGCAGGCGCTCAGGAAACATGGGGAGTACCAGCGGGCCAGCGATGTGATGGCTCCTCTTGGGCCAGACTATGTGGTTGATGCGCACGTTCCGGCGCAGGAGGCATTTGATCGCATGGCGGCAAATTCGGCAGGGAGTGTACTGGTGATGGAAGGGGATCGCTTCCTGGGTGTGGTCTCGCAGGCAGAGATGCTGCGCATGGCCCGTGTCTTTCCGCTGATGCGGCGCAGGCAGGCTGGCGCGCCGCCAGAACCACCGTATTCGCTGCCGACGCCACCTGTGTTCCCGCCCGCCGCGCCCCCTGATGCGCCCGATCATTACGAACGATTTGGCCCATAAAGTCTGAGATGAGAAGCATATCTGAGAAGAGATCAGACAGGCGGGCGCCGCTTTTCCAATTCGCGCAGCTTGCTGTAAGCGTCAAAAACCCCTTCTGGTAGTTCCTGGTTCACGCCGATGGCTTCAGCAAGTTTGTTTGTGGCGTGGTCCAGGTGCTTTTTATGAATGCGCATATAGGGCGGGCGGTGTTCACGCCAATGCAGGAAGAGTCCAAGCAAAGCGGGCAGGAAAACGGCGAGTGTCCGAATGGTCCAGCCAGGCCAGCCCCACGCGCCAGGGGCTGAAGTGTCTATGGGAGGTGGGGGATTTGGGATAAGCACGTCAACCGCTTGCTTGGGTGGTGGGTAGGTCGCGTTGTAGTGTGCCAGGGCAAGCTGATACTGGTGCGCTCCGACTGCCCAGATGATAAGGACGATTGCCAGCGCGAGACAGGCAAGAAGCAGCCCACCCAGCAGCCAACGATGCTCTTTGAGCCAGGTGTTTTTCCTCATCCCTTCACCTCCCTTGAAATAACGCTGCCCATCTTCTCTTACTGCTTCATTCTATCTCAACTTCGGGAAACTGGAAAGAGCGTTTGCCAGCAAACCAGGAGGGGAGAACATTGCTTTCCGGGGCAGAGAAAGCGTAGAATAGAACTGTCGGACCCTGCTCTGCGCGTTTGTGTCGGCGTGTGCAGGATGGAAGGCGCTTTCCCTATCTATCAAAGATATAGGGTGACCATTCCTCGAAGAGGTGATTTCTTTGACTACGCTCATACCTTCATCGCAGCAGGCAGGAGGGGTAAAGGTGGATAGACAGGTCAGCGAATATGCGCGGGTGCTGCTTCAGCCAGGCAAGCTTTTCAGAGCCGAGCATGTTCTGGGGATGCCCGCGCCGTATCGTGATCGACTTAGCGGTGTGCGCGCTGAGATCACGCGCCTCTGGCTGTGGCCGCAGAGTGCGCAGGTGACAGCGGCTGTACGGTTTCGCAAGAATCTGTTGAGTAAAAAAGAGGATATTACCCCCCTTTCGGCAGATGCGCCACTTGAACCAGCCAAGAGGGAGGGCTGTGTAGAATTGCGCGCCAAAATGCAGGTATTTTGTACCGATGAACATCATGAGAAGGCGCGTTATCGAGTGGGCAACCTGGAGGGGCTGACCGTTGCTGCCAGGACTGGCCTTGCCGATGGCCTGGTGGTGCGCGTGCGCGCCCATCCTGAAGCAGAGGTTGAGCGCCCAACTGATCCGCTGGCGCCACTGGTGGCGGTGGCCGGACGACGCCTGGTGCTGTCGCCAGCCTGGGCGATGGCCGCTGGGGATGGGGAACTGGTGTTGAGCGCATTTCCGGCGCAGGTGGCGAGCAGCGTGGAGTATCTGAATGATTGGCAGGTCCGCGAGCGTATCTGGGCGATCCTGAATGAGAACCCTGCGCTTCAGCCCTATCTTTCCTGGCTGGGCATCGAGGTGAAAGATGGGGTTGCCTATCTGAGCGGGCGGTTGCCGATGGCGCGGCTGCGCAATTCCGCCAAGCAGGACATCTGGCACGTGCCTGGTGTGGTCGGGATTGAGGATACGCTGCGCGTGGAAGGCGACTAGCTATGGCTGTACTTGAATCGCATGTTGATACGCAGAGTGCCGAATATCGGGAAAACGTGGCCCACTTTGAGGCGCTGGCGCGCGAACTGCGTGAACGCACGCGGCTGGTGGAGCAGGGCGGCGGGGATGCCGCTGTTGTGAGGCATCGCAAGCGCAAGAAGCTGCTGCCGCGCGAACGGATTGCGCTGCTCTGCGACCCCCAGACGCCGTTTCTGGAGTTCAGCGCGCTGGCTGCCTGGGATATGTACGAGCGTGACGCCCCGGCAGCGGGGATTGTGACGGGGATCGGCGTGGTGGAGGGTCAGGAATGCGTGATCGTTGCCAATGATGCAACCGTCAAGGGCGGCACGTACTATCCGATGACCGTCAAAAAACATTTGCGGGCGCAGGAAATCGCTGAGCAAAATCATTTGCCGTGTATCTATCTGGTAGATTCGGGGGGAGCGTTTCTGCCGCTTCAGGCCGATGTTTTCCCTGATCGAGAACATTTCGGGCGTATCTTTTATAACCAGGCGCGCATGTCGGCGAAGGGCATTACGCAGATTGCGCTGGTGATGGGTTCCTGCACAGCGGGCGGGGCGTATGTCCCGGCGATGAGCGATGAGACAGTGATCGTAAAAGGCAATGGGACGATTTTCCTGGGCGGGCCGCCGCTGGTGAAAGCAGCGACAGGCGAAGAGGTGACGGCGGAAGAATTGGGCGGCGCGGATGTGCATTCGCGCATCTCCGGTGTGACCGATCACTATGCTGTGAGCGATGAGCACGCGCTGGCTCTAGGACGCAGCATTGTTGTCCATCTGAATCGGCGCAAAGACTATCCCTGGGATGTGGCCGACCCGGAACCGCCGAAATATGATCCGCGCGAAATCTATGGGATTGTCCAGCGCGACTGGCGCAAGAGCTACGATGTGCGCGAGGTGATCGCCCGGCTGGTGGATGGATCGCGCCTGCACGAGTTCAAGGCGCTCTATGGGACCACGCTGGTCTGTGGCTTTGCGCGTATCATGGGCTATCCGGTGGGTATTATTGCCAATAACGGCATTCTCTTTTCGGAGAGCGCCCTCAAAGCGGCCCATTTTATTGAACTATGCTGCGAGCGCAAGACGCCGCTGATCTTTCTCCAGAACATTACTGGCTTTATGGTGGGCAAAGAATATGAGAATCGCGGCATCGCCAAGGATGGGGCAAAGATGGTGATGGCGGTGGCGAACGCGGAAGTACCCAAATTTACGGTGATTATCGGCGGCTCGTTTGGCGCGGGCAACTATGGGATGTGCGGGCGCGCTTACGCGCCCCGGCAACTATGGATGTGGCCCAATGCGCGCATTTCGGTGATGGGCGGCGAACAGGCGGCAAACGTCCTGCTGACCGTTCGGCTGGAGGGATTGCGGGCGCGCAGCCAGGATATGAGCCAGGAAGAGCAGGAAGCCTTCAGAGCGCCGATTCTGGAAAAATACGAAGCGGAGGGCAACCCCTATTACAGCACCGCGCGCCTGTGGGACGATGGCATCATTGATCCGCTAGATACCCGCATGACGCTAGCTCTGGGCATTGCCGCTTCGCTCAACGCGCCGATTCCTGAGACCAAGTTTGGGGTGTTCAGGATGTAGTAGAGTGGTTTGCTCGCTAGCTCGTGAGTTCTCGCACGATTTGCTGCACGCGGCTCCCTTCGGCGCGGCCCTTCGTCTCTTTTGCCGCCAGCGGCATGATCATCTTGAACTCGCGGCCATGCTGCGCGACCAGGCTGCTCACCACCTGGCGCAGTTCGTCATCGGTGAGCCTGGCGGGAAGATAGGTTTGCAGGATCGCAGCTTCGTGTTCTTCTTTCTCGGCCAGTTCGGGACGGTTGCCCTTGCGATAAAGCGCAGCAGCTTCGCTGCGCTGTTTGACTTGCTTGTCCAGAATGGCAAGGCGGTCAGCCTCGGTTAAGGTTTTCCCATAGTTGGGGTTGTCGCGGTCTGTGCGGGCGACTTCTTCCAGATGAAAGCCGTTGAGGGCCATGCGCAGGGTGTCTAGCCGCACCTGATCGCGCTGGCGCTGCGCGTCCTGTACATCGGCGCGCAGGCGAGTTTCTAGTTCGGATGGGGTGGCTTCAGCCATTACTCTATTCTCCTCCTCCAATGTGGCGGATAGCGGCTCAGGTAACTGGTGTCATTATTTGGCGTGCCGTATTATGTCGCGGCAAGCAGGGCTTTGTCAAATGAAAGGGTGAAGAGAGTAGTATGCCATCCGCGCCGCGCTCGACAGCCAGCAAGCCCGCTTTGCTGCCCTACTATGCGCAGACGATGCCAGGCGTTGAGCAAATCGCCTGGCTGGAGGCGCATCAGCGTTTTCCGGGCGCACGGCTGAAAGAATATCTGTTTGCCAAAGAGCGGAATGGCATCCTCGTTTTTGATTACGACGGGTCGGCAGAGAGTCTGCTGGAACTGCGCACAGTTGAAGATGTGTTTTTGCTGGCGCTTTCCAGCGAGATCGCTTCGCGCGGCAGGGGCGCGCTGCAAGAGGTGACGCGCGCCATTGAAGCTGATCCGCTCTTTGGGCAAGCGGTTCACGTATTTAGCAAGCTGCGTGGGCGTGCTTCCCGCCTGACCTATCGAGTGGTGACGCGCATGGAGGGCCAGCATCAGTTTCGTCGTGTGGATGTCGAGCAGGCCGTTCTGAAAGGGCTGGGACGCCGCCTGGGAGATACCTGGCTGCTGGTGGAGGAAGACGCCAATCTAGAGGTCTGGACGAACTTGTTGGGCGGCAGGCTGCTCTGTGGGCTACGTCTTTCAGACCGGACGATGCGGCATCGAGCGTATCAAACGGCACATCTGCCCACGTCACTGCGCCCGTCGGTGGCGGCAGCGATGGTCTTCTTGACCACGCCAGATGAACACGATACGTTTCTGGACCCGATGTGTGGGAGCGGGACGCTGCTGGCTGAGCGGATGCTGGTTGGGAAGTACCAGCAGGCGCTTGGGGGTGATAGTGTGGCTCGTCATGTTGAAACTGCTCGAAAGAATCTTGCCGGGCTGGGCGGACATTGGCGCGTCTCTCGTTGGGATGCTCGTAAGCTGCCGCTTGCCTCGGAATCAATTGACGCGGTGGCAACGAACCCGCCTTTTGGCAAGCAGATCGGCTCCCGGAATGAGGTTGAGCAGCTCTATCCGGCTTTTCTGGCTGAATTGGCGCGCGTGCTGAAACGCGGCGGGAGAGCAGTCATTTTGAGCAGCCAGTATGAATTACTCAAAGCAGCAGTGCGGCAGCAGAGCAGCTTACAGATTGTGCGCGGCTATTCGGTTGCGGTGCTGGGTGAGTGGGGGCGAATCTACCTGCTGCAAAAAGATGGGCTGAAAAAAGACGAGCGATCATACATATAGACAGGCAGCCGTTGTAGGTGTGCTATACTATGAAATTGCTTTAAGGTTCTTGGGTAGCTTAGGAGGTTAGGAAGTCCATGCCAGGGACAACATCCGATATTCGCAATGGTTTGATTATTCGCTATAATGGTGAGCTTCAGAGCGTGGTCGAGTTTCATCATGTCAGCCCAGGAAACTGGCGCGCGTTTATTCGCACGAGGCTGAAAAACTTGAAGACCGGGCGTGTGCAGGACGTGCGCTTCCGTTCTGGCGAAGAGATCGAAGTGGTTCGCGTGGAGCATCGCTCCTGCCAGTATTTGTATCAGGACGGCCAGGATTATATTTTTATGAACACCGAGACCTATGACCAGTTTCCTCTGCCGATAGAGATGCTGGGAGAGAGTGCAGTGTTTCTCAAGGAGGGGATGGTTGTAGAAGCGCTTTTTGATGGGGAAGAAGTGGTCGGCGTCGAACTGCCGACGTTTATCACGCTGGAAGTGACCTATACCGAGCAGGCAGTACGCGGGGATACAGCGACGAATGTCTTGAAAGCGGCTAGGGTGGAGACCGGCGCTACCGTCAATGTGCCGCTCTTTGTCGAGACAGGCGATGTGATCAAGATTGATACCCGCACTGGCGGGTATGTCGAGCGCGTGAAGGTCTGATAGTTCGCCTGCTCTTCACGTTTTTATGGCTTGCTTCGTGCTACAATGACTTCGGGGATACAGCAGATAAGCGCCCTTAGTCCAGGCCGTCAGGCTTGTGCAGAGCAAAAGGAGCGAGCGATGAAAATTGTCTCGATTGACCAGATGCGCGAACTGGAGGCGCGGGCCGAGCGTGAACTGGGGATGTCGTCGCGGGTGTTGATGGAGAACGCGGGGCGCAGCGCCGCTGATCTCTTTCGCGGCTGGGCTGGCGATATTCAGGGAAAAAACGCGGCGCTGCTCATCGGGCCGGGCAACAATGGCGGCGATGGGTTGGTGATTGCCCGCCACCTGAAAAGCTGGGGCGCGCGTCTAACCCTCTATCTGTGGAAAGAGGGTCAGATAGTGTTGGGGGGTGAGGGTGGCTTTGCGATCCCGGTTCGTGATGATCTGAAGCATCTGCGTGTGGCGCTGGCCTCGGCAGATTTCGTGTTCGATGCCATTCTAGGTACGGGGCGTTCGCGCCCGTTGGACCCGACGATGCGCGCGGCGCTGGCGATAGTTCGTGAGGCGCGCGAGAAGCGACGTGATCTGCGTGTGGTGGCTGTGGACCTGCCAACCGGGGTGAACGCAGATACGGGGCAGGCCGATGAAGGGGCTATTCCGGCTGATGTGACGATCACGCTGGCAAACCCGAAACTGGGCCTCTTTTTCTTTCCTGGGGCTGCGCTGGTGGGTGAACTCCTGGTGGGCAGCATTGGTCTGCCAGCGGATATGGATGAGACTATTCGCCTGGAGATGCTGACCGATGCGCTGGCGCGGCAGGAGCTGCCCGCGCGCCCGCTGGAGAGTAATAAGGGTACCTTTGGCAAGGTGATGGTGTTGGCCGGTTCGCCACCCTATCCTGGCTCGGCCTATCTGGCGGCAACAGCCGCCGGGCGTATTGGCGCCGGGTTGATTACCCTTGCGGTTGAGCCAGAGATGCTGCCGATATACAGCGCCAAACACTCTGAGGCGACTTTCGCGCTGCTGCCTGGCGCCCAGGCCGCGCCTGAAGAGCGGGCAAAGGCGCTGCTTGGCGCGCTAGAGGGCTATGGCGCGTTGGTGATGGGGCCTGGGTTGGGGCGCAGCGAGGCAACACGTTCTCTTTTGTTCAGGGTGTTGGAGGGTTTGAGAGCGATGCCTGACGCTGAACGCCCCAGGCTGGTCCTTGACGCCGATGGACTGAATAATCTGGCATCGCTTGAACATTGGTGGGAGCTTTTGCCAAAGGAGAGCATTCTGACGCCTCACCCTGGCGAGATGAGTCGCCTTTGTGGCGGCCAACAGGTATCTGGCGGTGGGCCTGATCGGCTGGAGATTGCCCAGGTCAGGGCGCGCGAATGGGGCCAGGTGGTGGTGTTGAAGGGAGCCTGTACGATCATCGCTGCGCCCGATGGCCGGGCGCGTATCAACTGGCGTGGGAATCCGGCGCTGGCAACAGCGGGGACGGGCGATGTGCTGGCGGGCGCGATTGGCGGTTTGCTGGCGCAGGGCATGGCCCCCTTCGAGGCGGCGTCGGCAGGGGTCTTTTTGCACAGCCGCGCCGGAAGTATCGCAAGCGAAACCACAGGCGACGCCGGGTTGTTGGCAAGCGATCTTCTCCCCTTGCTGCCAGTAGCGCGCAAGCAGATCCAAGCAATGGGTTAGAGAAAGTTAGCCTGCGCGCTGGCCTGTGGCTTTTTCTACGGATATGGCAACTGAGACTTGCTGGCCGCTGCTAGTATCTTTGGCGGCAAGGATATGGTTGCCCGGACTCCAATCGGCGGTGAGCGTCAGAGTGGCGGTGAAGGCTCCCTGGCCGTCTGAGTCAACCGACTGCCGCAGCCCGTTGCTGTCGGTGGCCGGCTGCTCATCGCGGAGCAGAACGATAATGGCATAGCGAGAGAAATGCGCGCCTCGCAATTGGATGATGCTTCCTACTCGATATGGCCCGTCACTGATACTGAGGCTGGGCTGATCGGGGACGGTTGGGAGAAATGGCAGATGGATGCCTCCTAACCAGAGGCTTAGCGTGAGCAAGATTACGCCCAGGAGTGCTGTCAGCGCCAGATTCGAGATCAGCTTCACGCGGCGGGGCGCTGTTATCGGTTTCACTGGTGTTTGCGCAGTGATACGCTGGCTTCTCCGCCGGTTGCCTTTCGCAGCGTCCCCTCCCTGGATACGCGCTTCTTTCGAGTTCGGTATCACATCCTCCCCCCTCTCGCTGCTGCGGGCAGCGCCCTCTGAGGTTTGCGGCCAAGATTACCAGAAGCAATCACAAAACGCAAGAGGGAGTTACTTGCAGGTTCTGCCAAACATGAGGTGTTGGCAAACGCGGCGCGCCACTGGTAGCGCCGCCGTCTCGGCGGCCAGCCACCTGTAGCGCCGCCGTCCCGGCGGCCAGCGTTGGCTTGCTGGCGCCGTGGCCCGGAGGGCGAACGCGCGCCCTGGCGCAGCGTTGAGCCGCCGAGACGGCGGCGCTACAAGCGGCAACCCCCGATCATTGGTGGAACCTTACTTGCAGCGCCGCCTTCCAGGCAAACAACCGTCGTTTTGCCTGCAAGTGGCATCTGCAAATATTCAAGAAGATAAGGTATCAACGCGCGATGGTCTGGCCGGGCTGCATGGTGATGACCTCGATATGCTGTAATCCCAGTTTGGCAAGCTCCTCGCTAAACGTTTTCGGCGTTCCGGTCAGCAGCGGGAAGGTGGCGAAGTGCATGGGGATGACGGCTTGCGGTTGGAGCAGCTTGCAGGCGTAGGCAGCGTCGCGTGGTCCCATAGTAAAGTGGTCGCCAATGGGGAGTACAGCAACGCTGGGGCGATGGAGTTCGCCGATCAGTTGCATATCTCCGAACAGGCCGGTATCGCCTGCGTGATAGAGAGTCGCACCGTTTTCTAGTTCGATGACGTAGCCAGCGGCGACACCTCCGTAGATGATGGTGTTACCATCCAGAATGCCGCAACTGTGGTCGGCATGGGTCATTGTCACACGCACGCCGTCAATGTTCTGAGTTCCGCCAATGTTCATTCCAGAGCAGTTCTGGACGCCCTTGCTCTCCAGCCAGTTGCAGGTTTCAAAGACGCCAATGACGGTTGAGGGTTTGGCCTCTGCTGCGATGGTCACAGCGTCGGCGATGTGGTCGAAGTGTCCGTGGGTGATGAGCATCAAATCCAACTGAGTAATGCTCTTCTGGTCTGCCGGGCAGGCTGGATTTCCCTGTACCCAGGGGTCGATCAGAATCTTTTTGCCGTGCGGAGTCTGAAGCTTGAACGTGCCATGACCGAGCCAGGTAAGCTGGTAACGACTGTTCTGCATGGGGATGCACTCCTTTTTGTCAAGATGGTTGATACGGCGGGTCTCCAACCCCACCTCTTCTTGCTGCCCTGTAAGGCTCATACTACATCCGGTTACGGCTGGCTGCAAGTGCGAGCGAGGATTCAGAGCATTTTGGCGCTGCTCTGTCTGAAGCTGAAATGGGTCAGGGTTGAAGACCCTCAAGAAAATCCTGAAGATCGGGCGGCAGAGGCGCTTGGAAGGCCAGCGGCTGGCTGGTTACTGGATGTCTGAATTGGAGTTCGGCGGCGTGTAAAAACATCCGGGGCGGTTCCTGGGGCTGCGCGCGGCCATATACGTGATCACCCACAACGGGGTGTCCGATGGCCGCGAGATGCACGCGAATCTGATGGGTGCGGCCCGTCACAATCTGGACCCGCAGCAGGGTAAAGCGGCTAAACTCGTGCTCAACCCAAAAGAGGGTGTGCGCGTGGCGGCCATGTTGTGCAGTGATTGCCATGCGCTGCCGGTGGCGTTGATCGCGTCCGATGGGGGCCTCAATGGCGCCTTCGGCCAGCGGGAGATGGCCCTCTACTAATGCCAGATAGCGTTTGGTGACGGCGCGTGCCTCGAACTGTTGGGCAAGGCCCATCATCGCAGTAGAAGTCTTAGCAACGATGAGCAGCCCGGAGGTATCTTTATCGAGCCGGTGAACGATGCCGGGGCGATGCTGATTGGCGGGATTCACGGCCTGGGCGATAGTTGGGTCGCGCGCCAGGAGCATATCCGCGAGCGTGTTGCCGTTGTGGCCCGCGGCAGGGTGGACGACCAGGCCAGCCGGTTTGTTGACGACAATGATCTGGTCATCCTCAAAAAGTATCTCCAATGGGAAGGCTGGCTCTCCAGGGGCCGTCTGCGCTTTTTCCTCTACTGGCTCGTTCACCAGTATGGTGTCGCCAGACTCCAGCCTGTCGCTGGCTTTGGCCGGACGCTCGTTGAGGAGGATGGCGTTTTGCTTGATGAGCGCCTGAACTTTTGTGCGGGAAAGGCGCGGCAGGGCGCGAGCGATGAACACGTCAATGCGGGCGCTGTCTGAGCCGGTGTAGGTAAGTTCTTCAGTGGTCTTGTTCCCCAGATTGCCTGGCGCCATCGGAACCTCACGAGGGTGGAACGCTTGCATCGCCTAAGAATGCCTCACACCACCGACGGGTGGCCCCACCCCTGCCGCCTGGAAGGACGGCGCTCCAACCCCGCCCCTGCTCGTGCGGAGGTTGTGTGAGGCGCTCTAAGAAGGGCGCTCGGCTGAGGCTGGTTCAGCCATCGTCGGATCAGTTTTCTGAGGGCCTGGTGTGCGCTTTGCTGGCGTTGGGCGTCTCCAGAGATAGATCATCAACAAGAAGATGCCCAGGCAGATCGCGCTGTCGGCCAGGTTAAAGACGGGAAAGAGAAATCCAACCTGCCTGACGGTGAAGAGGAGAAAATCGGTGACATATCCCAGGCGGAAGCGATCAATCAGGTTGCCAATGGCTCCCCCCAGGACAAGGCCGAAACTCAGCTTGAGCAGCAGGCTGGGCTGACTGGAAAAATGGATATAGAGCCAGATGACGACGGCCAGCGCAGCGGCAATAAATAGAAAAAGCAGGATTTCGTGTCCGTGTTGAAATAAGCTAAAGGCTGCGCCAGTGTTGCAGGCGTAGGTCAGGCCAAAATGATCGTTCGGGAATGGGATATAAGCGCCGGTGTTGCAGGTACCAAAATACTGCCGAACGGCGGCTTTGCTCCATTGGTCCAGGGTGATCGTCAATGCCCCAACCAGAAGCATGATCAGATCATACACATATGGGCGGTTCTTCATCAAGCTTGTGGCCGTCCTCCCCGATTTTGGGCTAGTTCACTTTTGGTCTGACAGTCCATGCAGAGCGCGACAGAGGGTATCGCCTGAAGCCTGGCTGGCTGAATCGGACGCTCACAATGAGTACACTTCCCATAGGTTCCAGCGTCTATGCGTGCTAGCGCCTCGTTTACCTGACTGAGAAGCTGCTGGGTATGCGCGATGATCGCCCGGTTGCGTTCTGCTTGAGAAAGGACGCTCGCATCGTCGGCTTGATCGCCTGCCATTCCATCCCTTTCCAGTGTTGGCTCGGTGGCGCTGACGGCCTCATCTCCGCGAGTGAGTTGGTATAGCTCATGCTCCAGCCGCCGCATTTCGTCGATCAGCCGCTGACGCAATGCGTCTATGGGAAGTGTGGGGGCTTGATTTGCTTCAGTCATAGGGCTATCACTTTCTTTTCGATAAGGAGATTGTAGCCTAGCCATCCTCAGATGGCAAGCCCATTGGAGGCGCTCTTATTTCCTCTGTTGAGTGGCTAGCGGCCATTGCCCCGTACCAGCGAAGTGAACACACCAATGGACGCTATGCCCATGCAGACGAGCAGGGCGGTATGAAAGCCGGTGAGGAAGGTAGTTTGCAGCGTCGTAATCTCAACTGTCGAGAGGTTGGCGGCGTTGGCAAGTATCTGGCCTGCTTGAGAAGCGCCCAGCCCACCAAAGACGGCCCCTGCGACAGCGACGCTCAGGCTCTGGCCCACGACTCGCACTGTTGCCAGGAAGCCACCGCCGATGCCGCGCTGTTCACGGGGTACTGTCCCCATGACGGCGCTGTTATTTGGGGATTGAAACAGGCCGATGCCAATGCCTGTCACCACCAGACGCCAGATAATCGAGAAGATTGATGAATCGGCTTCGAGTCCGGTAAGCAGCCAGAGGCCGAAGGTCGAAGTCGCCAGCCCGGCGGAACTGAGGACACGCGAACCAAAGTGGTCTGAGAGGCGTCCACTGATCGGCGCAATGAGTGAAACGGCCAGCGGTATAGGGGTAAGCAGCAAGCCAGCGGTATAAGTGGGGAAATGGCGCAGGTTTTCGAGATAAAACGGCAAGAGGAAGCTTACGGCAGTGAGCGCAAAGAAGCTGAGCAAGCCACTCAGGTTCGCGGCGGCAAAGAGGCGGTTGTGGAAGAGACGCAGATCAATGATCGGCTCAGCGACCCGCCCCTCAGCAAAGACGAATGCTACTAGCGGTAAGAAACCGCCCACGAACAGCCCGATAATCAATGCGGAAAACCAGCCGCGCTCTTCCCCAAATGAGAGGGCCAGCATGATGGCAGTAATCCCGGCAGAGAGCAGCGCAGCGCCCCAGGGGTCGAATCTTTGTCGCCCACGAAGTCGTAATGGCTCTTTGAGGACGATCCATGTTAAAACGAGGCCAAGGATGCCAAGGGGCAGGTTGACATAGAAGATCCAGCGCCAGCTTAAGCTGGTGGTGATAAGGCCGCCCAGTGTTGGGCCAGCACTGATACCCAGCGAGACGGATACGGAGTTGAGGCCCAACACCCGGCCACGTTCGCTCTCTGGAAAAGCGCGGACGAGCATAGCGGTACTATTTGCCATGAGGAGCGCGCCGCCAATGCCCTGTAAGGCGCGGAAGACAACGAGCAGCAGGAGCGACGGCGCGGCGCCACATAAGGCCGAACCCAGCGTGAAGGAGCCAAGGCCCAGCATCCAAAGCATTTTGCGCCCAAAGATGTCGGCCAGGCGTCCAAAGGTGAGCAAGACGCTGGCAATGGTAATCAGATAGGCGATGATGACCCATTCGACCAGTCCGTTCAGCGGCGTCTGGAAGTAGGCGCTGATGCTGGGAAGGCTGATGTTGACAATGCTGCTATCGAGCGTTGCCATAAAGATGCCGATAGCCACAATGCCAAACACCGCCCATTTATTGGTTGGCTTCTCCTCCTGCTCGTCCTTCTCAGCCTCAGCGAGCGTATCCTGGCGACGACTGGCAGGCTCTTCCAGTGCTTGAGAAGGGGACTGTTCCAGGGCTAAGCCCTTTTTTTGTTGTTCAGTCTGGCGCATGAAATGACTCTGCTGTCTGGTGCTGGTATGCCCGTCAATGCAGGATACGGCGCGCATGAGCGCGTGAGGCGCTTACAGAATATATTCTACTTGTAGGATATATCTTAGGATATGTGAGCAGTGAACGTCAAGGTGAAGGTTGGAAGGTTGAAAGAGGACGCGATAAACAGCGGAGGGTACTCGATGCCCTCCGCTGTTTACTCGTTTGCCTCATTCCCAACGGAAGGTGCGCATGGCAACGAGGAGGATGATGGCGGCCCAGACGGCCAGCAGGATGAGGTCGGAGCCAGGGAAGGCTGCCCCGCTGGTCATGGAGGCGCGGAGCGCGTCGGTCAGCGCGGCGGCAGGGAGGGCGCGCGCCAGAGCCTCCAGGGGAGCCGGAAGATGATCGGGCGGCAAGAGGACACCGCCCAACAAGAGGAAAATCAGATACAGGCCATTCGCGCCAGCCAGCGTGGCTTCCGCCCGCAAACTGCCAGCCATCGCCAGACCCAATCCGGCAAAGGCTGCCGTACCCAGCGCCAGCGCCAGCAGCGCAACGGCCAATTCGCCCTGTGGCCGCCAGCCATAGACGCCAACAGCCACCCCAACCAGCAAGACGATCTGAGCGCCTTCTAGCACGAGGACGGATGCTATCTTGGCGGTAATCAATCCGCCGCGCGGCAGCGGCGAACCTCCCAGCCGCTTTAGCACGCCATAGTAGCGTTCGTAAGCGGTAGCGATGCCCAGGCTGACCATGCCGGTTGCCATGACGGCCAGCGCCAGCATGCCAGGCAGGAGAAAGTCAACGGCTCGCCCGCCCGTTGGCACAATGTTGAGTGAAGCAAAAAAGACGAGCAGGACTACCGGCACAATGATGGTAATCAACACGCTCTCGCCGCGTCGAATGGTCAGGAGTAATTCAACGCGCGTCTGCGCCAGAATGGAGCGAACCAGCAACCCGACGCCCGCCGAAGTATTCTGCTGCGCCTGCTCCGGTCTGCCTTGGGTAAGCGACGTTGTTTGAGAGGGGATATTCACAGGCGCACCTCTGTTCCGGTCAACTGGAGGAAAATCTCTTCCAGCGAGCCATGCCCAACGCGCAGTTCTGTTAAGGTAATGCTCTGGTCACGGAGCCAGCCTGTCAATTCGGCGAGCAGCGCCGAGGCATTCGTGGTTTTGAGTACGTAGGAGCCAGGGCTGACCTCTCTGGCTTCCTGCGCGTCGGGCAACGCTCCCAGCGCCGCGCAATTCAGCCCGGAGGGCGCGCTGAAGCGTATCATTCCGGCTGCGGCTGCGCCTGTCAGGGCTACAGGGGTATCGAGGGCCACCAGCCGCCCATGATCGATGATCGCTACGTGATCTGCCAACTTCTCAGCCTCGTCCATCAGATGTGTCGTCAACAGGACGGTTGCCCCCTCGCGCCGGAGGTCACGAATAATTTCCCAGGTAGCCAGCCGCGCCTGGGGGTCCATGCCGGCAGTGGGTTCGTCCAGAAAGACCAGCGTTGGTTGTCCCACCAAGGCTACGGCCAGCGCCAGCCTGCGCTTCTGGCCGCCGGAAAGCTGGCGGCAGCGGGTCTTTGCCGCCGACTGAAGCCCTACGCGCTCCAGCAGGGCTTCGGAGTCGGCAGGATGTTCGTAGAACTGCGCGTAGAGCCGCAGTGCTTCGCGCGCGGAGAGGCCAGGATACAAGCCATCTTGCTGAAGCATGATGCCGATCTGCTGCTTGAGTCGCTGCCCCTGGCGGATCGGGTCCAGGCTCAGCACGCGAACCGTCCCTGCATCTGGCGAGCGATAGCCCTCCAGGATTTCGACGGTGGTGGTTTTGCCCGCTCCGTTGGGGCCAAGCAACGCGAAGACTTCTCCAACGCCAACGGTAAAGCTGAGGCCGTCTACGGCGTGTACAGCCCCATAGCGTTTCGTAATATTTTCAACGGTAATGGCTGGGGTCTCAAGGGGAGAATCCGCCTCGTGTTTATGTTTTGCAGCCTCTTCGACTGTGGTCCTTTCTTGTTGTTGCACGTGTTGCTGCTCCTGAGGGGTTGGTCCTGGTCTTTGCTGCTGGTGTCATCCAGCTTTCTGGTGATTGGCTTGCTTGATAGCACAGTCAGATTACCGGTCAATGATTGATGCTACAGATACTACTAT
This sequence comes from Ktedonobacterales bacterium, assembly GCA_036557285.1. Classification (NCBI taxonomy): domain Bacteria; kingdom Bacillati; phylum Chloroflexota; class Ktedonobacteria; order Ktedonobacterales; species Ktedonobacterales bacterium. The sequence continues at coordinate 102,228 of DATBHW010000005.1, read as the reverse complement.
ATCTCTCCTGGGGTTTCTGCGGCAAATAATCGAGGCTAACAAAACCCTCTCAGGTCGGCGCTACACGTGGCTGAGGCCATGCTATTCCTTGTTTTTATGAGGTGTTCTAAGCAGCAGGGCGCAGATACATGGCAAAGAAAGCCAGGACTCGTTGTTCATATTCCGCTGTGTGGGCATGCAGCGCGCCAGCGTGTCCACCGCTGGGGGCAATCCACTGCTCTTTGGGCTGACCAGCAGCGGCATAGAGTTGGCGCTCGCCGGAAAGCGGGGTGGTGGTGTTCTCATCATCGGCAGAGTGAATGAGCATGACCGCACGAGGCGCGATCTGGCTGATGGCCGCCAGGGGACGCGCATCGGCCAGATGCGCGCCAATCAGGGCATCCACCAGGGCTGGGCCATAGGGGAGCAGCGGAAGCGAGAAGAAAGGAAGCGAAAGGCTATCCATACGATGGATCTGCACACTCTGGTCCGCCCAGGCGCTGTCGGCCACGGTTGCCAGCAACCCCGGTTCACGAGCGGCGGCCAGGAGGACCGCGCCAGCGCCCATTGACACGCCCAGTGCGCCAAACCGCTTCGACGGGAGGTCGGCGCGCTGCTGCAAATACGCAACCGCGCCCACGATGTCACTTGGGTCACGAGCGCCATCGGTGATAGCCCAGCCTGCGCTTTCGCCGCAGCCGCGACTATCAAAGAGCAAGACATTGTAGCCAGCCCCAGCCAGAAACCGTGCCCAGGGCAGCATATCGGCGCGCGATCCCTTGAAGCCATGTACCAGGATGACGGTCGGAGCCGTTGGGGAGGTGGGAACAAACCACCCCGCCAGCGCAACACCATCGCTGGCGCGAAAGTGGACGCTCTGGACAGGAAGGTCAGTCGGAGCGAGAGGAGCCGAGCGGTGCGAGAAATTGGCAATCAGGGTGAAGGCACGCACAGCGGGAATAAACCCCCAAACCAGGATGAGCAGCGCCAGCGCCAGCAGCAGGTAGCGCGGCAGTCGGCGTCTCAGGAGAGGCGTGCGACCAGGTGTCGCTGCTGCATGGGAGGAGGACGCCTCTGTTGGCTCCTGGGGTACTGTGTGCTTTGCCTGGTCCATCGAACTGGACCTCCTTCATCCTGCGGTGGAGACGCTCCGGTGGTCGTTTGCCAGCAGGTACTATAGCACAATCTCCACGGGAGAGCTAAGAAGGTGGGATAGGGATGGCTTTACATATCAAAGGCCGGGGCTTCATGTGGAAACATAAGTGTGCCCCTTTCTTGCTGGGAGTGCCTTACAGTGTCGTTGCCAACCGCTGCCGCAAGACCCCTTTCACAACGACTAACACCAGGAAGGCAATCACCAGCAGAATGACCGACAGGGTGAGTGCAGCCTGGAAATCGCTCTCGAAGCCGACATAGATCGCCAACGGCATCGTCTGAGTGATGCCGGGGAAGTTGCCCGCAAACAGGATCGTAGCCCCAAACTCGCCCATCGCCCGCGCCCAGGTCATTACTGCGCCGGTGAAGAGCGTACTCCAGCACAACGGCAGCGTGATCCGCAGAAAGACGCCCCACGCGCCCGCTCCATCAACCGCTGCGGCCTGCTCGATCTCGCGGTCTACACGGGCAAAGGCGGTGATCGCCGTCTTCACATAGAAGGGACCAGCCACAAACACCTGCGCGAAGATCACCGCCGTAGTGGAGAAGGCGAGTTCGATATGAACGTTTTCAAGGGACGGCCCCAGCAGCCCGCGCCGTCCGAAAGCGACGAGCAGCGCAATTCCCGCCACCGCAGGCGGCAGCAGCATAGGCAGGTCAATGAGGGTATCCACCACGATGCGACCAGGGAAGCGCCCGCGCGCGAGCAGATAGGCGATGGGGGTACCTGCCAGAATGGTCACGCCAGTGGTGATGAGGGTCGTGGTCAGGCTCAACTGGACTGCTTTGGCGACAGTGGGGTCTACCAGGTTCGCCAGCAGCGTGTCAAGTGGCACGCGCAGCACCAGGGCCACCAGGGGCAGCAGGAAGAAAAGCAGCATCGGCAGGCTCGCCAGCACCAGGACTAACTGCCGCGCCAGCGCCAGCCAGCGTGCCGTGCTGAGCCGCAGCGGCGCTGCTCGTGGTTGGGGTGGAACGTTCGCCTTTGCGCTGGACTGAAGTTGCACACCTGCCTCACTCTCTGACCTCTGCCCTCACCTGTAAGGAGAGCCGATACTTGCAATATACCAGAGCGGCCCCGGCGCGCGCCAATGTGTGCCAGGGCGCGCTCATCGAGCGGTCGTTTAGCCGTTCGGGGACTTGAAGCCATACCTGGCGAGGATCGTCTGCCCATCACTGGAGAGAACAAAGTCTACAAACTGCTGAGCGGTCGCCGCGTTCTTGGACGCCTTGAGCGGCGCAATTGGATAGACGGCGACTGTTTGTAGATTGGTGGGAATGGCAATCTGGCCGAGCTGACTGGAGTTTGCCAGGGCATCAGTGACATAGACAATGCCCGCGTCGGCTTCACCCTGGACAACTTTGGTCACGACGGCCTCGACATCGGTTTCATAAGAGACGACGTTCTTGGTGACATTGGCCTGGTAGTTGGCGCCGAAGCTGGGGTCTGCGCTGGCCTTGGTCAGGAAGTCGGCGGCATATTGCCCGGCAGGCACAGACTTGTCGGCCAGGACGATCTTGAGGCCCGGCTTGGCGAGGTCTTGCAGGGTGGAGATCTGACCAGGGTTGCTCTTGGGGATGATTACCAGCAGCAGGTTCTGGACAAAGACCCGGCTTTTGCTGGCATCAGCGCCACCGGCCTGGACGACGACATCCATTTGTTTCTGGTTGGCCGAGGCGAAGACATCAGCCTTGGCGCCTTGATTGATCTGGGAAGCCAGTGTCTGGGAGCCAGCAAAGTTAAAGCTGACGGTGACATTGGGGTGGGCCGTTTGGAACGCCTGGCCGATCTCTTTAAAGGCATTGGTCAGCGAGGCTGCCGCGAAGACATTGAGCGTGATCTTGGGCGCGGGTGTCGGGCTGTTGCCAGAAGAAGCTTCGCCGCAGGCGCTTAGCGTGCCCATAAAGAAGAGCAGCGCCACGAGGATCGCAAGACGGGAAAGCCTGAACAAACGTGACATGAATATGGTCCCCCTTCTACAAGACTGCTATCATTAAGATAAGGTCGTCATGAAGTGCAGAAACCGTTCTGCAGGATGATTCCTCACGCCGTAAGAGGCAACGTCTGCCTCCCCTGCACCTCCCTTTCTCCTCAATTCACGGTTACAGCAAGCGCAAAAGATACTTACCCACTCAATATTTAGTGGCTGAGTAGGTTGCGAGGATTATCGCATGCTGGTTTCGCCATGTCAACTCTGGCGGGCGCCCCCTCAGACAAAGAGCGAGAGCAGTGTAACTTCCTCATGTGTCACTAGGTAAGCTGCCCAATGAGTACCTGGCCCTCCCTTGACCATCCAGCAGTGGTTCACTATACTTTGGAGGAGAATGGAGATACCGAAGCATCATTGCTCGCGGCCAGGTCAGGGATAAGATACAGGCAGATCGAAGCAACGATTGGCTGATTGACAGCATTGCAAGGGCAGGTGAGGCCAGAGCAGCCTCGCCACCCGGGAGAAAGATGATTACCGATGCTTACAGCGCGCGACATTATGAGTACGGCGGTCCTGACAGTCACGGTGCAGACATCCGTTTTTGATCTTGCGCAGCTTCTTTCTTTGCGCCATATCAGCGGCGCGCCAGTTGTCTCTGACGATGGGGCGGTGATCGGAGTGGCAACCAGGGCCGATCTCCTGAGCAAAACGGGCGCAACGGTAGGTGAAATTATGACCGGCAAGGTCACGAGTGTGGCTGAGGATACACCTGTTCAGGAGATTGCGCGACTATTGGGGCGGCTGAAGATCAATCGCGTGCCGGTGATGCGCGGAGAATCGCTGGTTGGCATTGTCAGTCAAGGCGACATTGTGCGTGCGATAGCCTATACTGATCACCCTGAACTGGTTATTGGTACACAAGAGGATTAACGTACCCCGCGCTCTCTCTATTGGCGCCAGAGGTATAGGATTTGTTGGTTTGCGCTTTTGATGAGATATGCTATACTCAGGCACGCCAGGGGCATATGCGAGTAGATAAGGGTGGTGATTTTCATCCCTACAAACGGCGGCCAAACCAGGACCAGCGCATCTCTCAGAACTGAAGCGCGAGGTAGTGGCGCATTACAAGCAGAGGTGCTGGTGCGACGCGCACCAATGGGCTTCCTTTGGAACCAACTGTATCAACTCTGGCTTTTTGGCTCAAGCTTTCTGCTGACCGAGGTAGTGACACGCGGCTTACCCCCCCAGGAGTACGGGGCATACGCCTACGGGCTTACGGCCTTTACAACCGTTTCCTATCTGTCTTCTTTTGGGCTGGAAGAAGCTGCCACGATCTGGGTACCGCGCGCGCTTACCGAAGATGGGCGAGCGCAGGCGAGCAGCGTTATTCGCCGCTTACTCGGTACTCGCTTGCTCTTTCTCCTGGCGTTCTGTGCCGCGATGCTCTTCCTCCTACCGGTGCTGCCTGGCTGGCTGAATCAACTCAGTATCCCTGGATCTGTCGGCCTTGCCGATGCTCTAGGAGACGCGGCGCTTCAGAACCATCTGATTTCGCTGGCGTTCTATGTGGGTGGCAGCGGGATTGTCAGTATCCTTTTTGCGATCTTCACATCCCTGCTGCGAACTCGTGTCATTCTGGTGGTCAGTGGATGCTCACAGGCCGCCAATCTGGCGCTGGCCTGGGGCTTTCTGAAGCTGGGCTGGGGAGTGGATGGCGTGTTCTGGGCGCTTGGGATCGTCTCCTGGCTTACAGCCTTCGCTTACCTCTTCTGGCTCGCTCCTCTCTTGCTGATGCGACGCCCACGCCAGGCCATTTCACTGCTGCCAGCCCTGCGCTTGAGTGTGGCCGCGTGGTTGACGAACCTGGCGGGCAACGCATTGCTCAAGCAGGTGGTGATCTCGCTGCTGGTCTTGTATGCTTTTAGCAAAACCCAGATAGGGTTCTTCAACCTGGCCTTTCAGCTAGGGCATTCTGCTGGATTGCTGCTGGTGGCTGGCCTCAGTGGCGTGGGTATGGCAACGATGACCGCCGCCTACACGGGCGAAAACCGCTCCTGGTTGGCGACTTCCTGGCGCGCTGTGTTGAAGGTCCAGACATTGCTGGCGCTGCCGCTGCTGGTCTTTTCGCTGTTGAATGCACAAGCCATTGTTGTCCTGCTTTTTGGGGAGGAGTATGCCGACGTTGGCCCCCTGCTGCAACTCTTTTTGGTCTTTAATATCCTCACGCGCGTTTCAGGCGGAGGTACCCATCAAGCGGCGTTGTATGTGCTGGAAAAGCAGCGTTTCGTCGTGTACTTACAATGGGCCTCGCTGGCGCTGACTGTTCTGTTGGGTTTTCTGCTTATCCCCAAAAACGGACCAATGGGCGCGCTCATCGCTACCGGCTTGCCGCCTGTCCTGGTGGAACTGGCCCAACTGGCCTATCTTTTGCCTTCTCTCAATCGGCGCTATCCACTGCTCTTCGTGCTGCGCTACGCGCTGGCGCTGGCAGTGCCAGTCATTGCGGGTTTGCTCTGGCGCCCAGAAGGATGGCTGGGCTTGATCGGAGCGGGCCTGCTCTTTACAGTACTCTTGCTTGCGGCGCTTCTGCTGGTCAAACCGCTGGAAGCCGAAGATGCGGCGCTGCTGAGCAGGATGCACTCCTGGCTGCGTACTGCGTTGATGCGCCTGATCCCCAAATCGGCATTAGCCGCTGCTGATGTTACCTCGGCTGGTAATAACCTATAGCTGTCTGGGAAGCCTCTGTCTAACCGCTATGGCGGCTGTTTATACCACATCGCATGAAGAGAGGCAGCCACCTGTAGGTGGCTGCCTCTCGCATTCAACAGGATTTGAGTATTAGCCATGCCTGCCCACTGTTTGCATCGCTTCCTTATCGGCAGCGGATTGCGCTGCTTTCTCCTGCTCAAGTAACTGCTGCTTGCGCGCTATTCCCCAGCGGTAGCCGCCAGGATGGCCGTCCTGGCGCACCACGCGATGGCAGGGAATAACGAGAGCTACCGGATTGGTAGCGCATGCTCTGGCGACGGCGCGCGTTGCCCTAGGATGACCAATCGCTTGAGCGACTTCGCTGTACGAGCGCGTGCTGCCGGATGGGATGGCCCGCAGTGCTTCCCAGACCTGCCATTGAAATGCCGTTGCCTGGACGTCAACTGGCAGGCTAAGGTCCGGCTGGCGGCCATTCAGGTAGCTCAAGAAAGCGGGCGCCCATTCTTTCAGCCCGGCTTCGTCGCGTTGAATCTGCGCGGCGGGGTACTCGTGGCGCAGAGCCGCTTCGAGCGTGGCATCGGAGTCGCCCAAGCTTACTCCACAAATCCCTCGTTCTGTTGCTGCAACCAGCAGGCGGCCAAGAGGGCTATCAACGATAGTGTAAACAATATTCATCCCAAGACCACCCTTTCGATATGCGGTTGGTGTCATGCCCAGGTGGGCGGGCGCTCGCTCGTAGAGTCGGCTGCTGGAACTATAGCCCGCTTCATACATGGCGCTGGTCACGGTTTCTCCTTCTCTGAGACGGCTCTTGAACCGGCCCAGGCGACATGTTTCGGCGTACTGGCGTGGTGTAATTCCCACGATACGCTTGAAACTGCGCTGTAAATGATGCGGGCTGATATGGAGTTGAGCGCCCAGGCTGGCGAGGCTAAGATCGTCATCAAGATGGGCCTCGATAGCGCGGCATGCCTGGTGTACCAATTCAACCTGCTCATTCGTATAGCCGTCAACGGTTCGCGGCTGGCAACGCCGACAGGCGCGAAACCCTGCCTGCTCCGCCACTTGCGGGAGCAGAAAGAAGAGTACCTGTTCGCGCTTTGGCCGCCGCGACGGACACGACGGGCGGCAGTAAATCCCTGTAGAGCGCACAGCGTAGACAAAGCGCCCATCGGAGTTTCTGTCCCTTGTCAGCACTGCCTGCCAGTAACTTGCTTCGTTTGTCATTATGAACAACCTCTCACAACCGGAGCATCGGCCTCTGCTTTTGTATGTCATGCTTCTCACATAGGAATGATAAGCCATGATGGGTGCAAAATCTATCCGATTCTTGTCCTCAAAGTATTTTTGCAGAGTATTTTTGCAGGGCTTTTGCCTTGCCAATCTGCAAGGCTTTGGCTATGATGCTTCATAGGTTTGCCATTGGACAGGCAACACCCCTTAGAATGCCTCACACAACCGACGGGTGGCCCCACCCCTGCCGCCTGGAAGGACGGCGCTACAACCCCGCCCCTGCTCGTGCGGCGGTTGTGTGAGGCGCCCTTAGAGAGATGGAGTCACCGGAATGGATAGCATGCCTGGCAACCAGCCGCTTGATCCTGGGCAGATGGGCCTGGGAGATATGGACCCCGAAGCTTTTCGCCGTTATGGACATCAACTCATCGAATGGGTGGCAGCCTATCTCGCAGATATGACCGCTTATCCGGTGCTTTCCAAAGCTGCGCCCGGAGCCATTAAGGCTGCGCTGCCAGATACACCACCCCGCGCGCCAGAGAGCATGGCAGCCATTCTGGAGGATTTTGAGCGCGTCATTGTGCCAGGGATCACCCATTGGAATCACCCAGGCTTTATGGCCTATTTTGGAATCTCTGGTTCCGGGCCGGGCATCCTGGGCGAACTGCTGTCGGCGGCTCTCAATGTGAATGCGATGCTCTGGCGCACTTCGCCTTCGGCAACTGAACTGGAAGAGGTGGCGCTTGGCTGGCTGCGCCAGATGATCGATTTGCCGGATACGTTCATGGGGGTAATTAACGATACCGCTTCTGCCAGCAGCCTCTACGCGCTGGCGGCGGCGCGCGAAGCTATAGAGGGATTACAGGCGCGTGAGGAAGGGCTGGCCGGACGGCCAGGTCTTCCACGTCTGCGCGCCTATGCTTCGGTGGAGGCGCATTCATCAATTGATAAAGCGGCTATTGTGCTGGGCATCGGCCAGGCCGGGCTGCGTAAAATCCCGACTGACGACGAATTTCGCATGGACGCTCGCGCGCTGGCTGCGGCCATCGAAGAAGATCTCGCGGCTGGCTGGCGACCCTTTGCGGTAGCTGCCACAGTGGGCACGACTTCTACTACCAGTATTGATCCGGTTCCGGCGATTGCCGATCTCTGCGAACAATATGGCCTCTGGCTGCATGTTGATGGGGCGTATGGGGGTCCGGCAGCGATTCTGCCGGAATTGCGCCCTGTGCTGGCCGGATGTGATCGAGCGGATTCTATTGTTGTCAACCCGCATAAATGGCTGTTCACTCCCATTGATTGCAGCGTCCTCTATTGCCGACGGCCTCAGATGCTGCGTCAGGCGTTTAGCCTGGTTCCTGCCTTTCTCCAGACCAGCGTGGACGATCAAGTGGTGAACCTGATGGATTATGGCACGTCGCTGGGACGGCGCTTCCGCGCGCTCAAGCTCTGGATGATTCTGCGCTACTTTGGGCAGGAGGGTCTGGCCCGGCGTCTGCGCGAGCATCGTCGGCTGGCGCAGATGTTGGTGGACTGGATAGATGCAGCGCCGGAGTTTGAGCGCATGGCCCCAGCGCCCTTTAGCACCGTTTGCTTTCGCTACCATCCACTGGGCGAATCGGATGAGGCGCGCCTGGATGCGCTCAATGAGCGGCTCATGGAGTATATCAACGCCAGCGGCGAGATTTTTATCTCGCATACCAAAGTACATGAGCATTTTACTCTGCGCTGCGCCATTGGGAATATTCGCACAACTGACCAGCATGTGCTACGGTTCTGGGAACTGTTGCAGGGAGGGGCCGCCCAGGTCGCCTCCTGAATCAGAGCCGGGCGCGCGTGATCCACCGTTATGGTTTGATCAGCTATATCATTCTTGATATAGCTGATCAGCCTATATCATTCTTGATGTATTCTATTATTGATCTATCTCTGAGCCTGGCCGCGACTTCCCGTAATAGCTCCTGCCGCGCCAGTCTACGCCTTTGCCTGTCAACACTTGCCAGGTTGATTGGGCCAGGATACCCGCAAACAAAGCGCCCGCCAGGGGGTGGGTAAAAGCATAATACCAGGGGACTCTCATCGCCCGGTTTTCCCAAAAGCGATAAGCCAGTAAGGGCGTCAGTTCTATCAGTCCGGCAGCGATGATTTCCTGGCGCGACAGGCCCGAGGCTCTGTGCGCCTTCTTGCTTACGGCCAGCAAAGGCAGCAGGAACGGGAGAATGGTCATGATTGGCAAACCAATGAGTTGCAGCAGAACGAACGGGATGCCTCCGCGACTGCCTAAAAACGCATTTTTGCGCCAGCCGCGCCAGGCTTCCGCTAATCCTTGATACATTTGCACCCGCACCAGATCGCGGCCATCCACCAGACGCAGGCGATACCCGTGACGCTTGACCAGCCGCGCAAGATCGAGATCATCCAGCAAGGTGCTGCGAAGATCGGGGCGCGCGTAGCCGCCAAGTGCTTCGTAGACGCTGCGACGAATCAAAAGATACTGCCCATTGGCGATGGCTACCGGGCTGGTCGGGTCATTGACCAATCTGGGGGGATAGTTCATGCTGATGCCCAGATAGGCCATTGGCATCATGACCTTCTCCCAGAATCCCGGAAGCTCTTGCTGAGTTCCAAAGGAGAACAGGTCGCTGTTGGCCTGGATCGCCTCCGTGAGCGCCGCATGCAAGGCTTGAGGGGTGTGCCAGGTATCAGCATCGGTGAACAGCAGCCAGTCGCCTTGCGTTTGCTGCACGCCGGCGTGCAGCGCGTGGGGCTTGCCCGCCCAGCCCGTAGGGAGTGTATCGAGCCGCAGCACTTGCAATCGGTCTGCGTGAGGATGCGAGCGGGCAATTTCTTCCAGAATGCGCCCGGTTCCGTCTGTCGAAGCGTCGTCAACGACCAGCGTTTGATAGGTTTCGTTGTTTGCCATCTCTTGCTCCAGAAGTGAAGTGACGCAGCGGCGAATATTGCGCTCTTCATTTCCCGCAGGCACAATTATTGAAACAGTGATGTGTTCAGGAATTGGCTCGGGCGCAGCCCTGGTCTGACTGATTTTGGGTGGGGCAGTGCGCCGCCAAAGAATGAGATAAAAACTCAGGATGCTGAGAGCATGCGCCCAGAGCAGCAAACGCGCCCAGGAGCGCCAGAGACGCCATAGTTTCATACTACGCATTATACAAAAGCTTGCCGCTGAACTTCTATGGGACCATGCTCACGCTGGTTGTCCAGCGCCTTTCTGCCGCATCGTTGTGTACGCGCTTGCCAGAACCAGGCCGTAGACCAGCCAGAGAACGAGATACAGCAGCAGTGTATAGAACGAAAACGGCAACCGCTGCGCTATGCCTCCTACGACGACGAAGAGGACGGCCCACCAGACGACGCCAACAATCAATCCCCAGAGCAAAGCCCACCCACGAGAAGCGGATGGCTGCCGCTGTAACGCGCCAAAGAGTCCACCGATGATGGCTCCCAGGACGAATATCACCAGCGTGGCAACCCACTTGCTCCCTGTGCGACCATCCAGTCCGAGTGATTGCGCGACGAGTATCAATTGGTTGCCCGGCCCTTCATCGAAAAAGAGCAGCGTCACCAGGAGCAGCCCGGAGAGTGCTCCGGCCAGAAGGCCGTCACGAATGCTGCGCATGTTGTTTCCTCCTGGTGATTTAGACAAATCGCAGCAGCAGGCGGGCTGGGCGGCTTGTTTTTGCTATCTGATTGAGCCGAGGCCAGAGTATCTGATCAACTCCCAACCGTCGGCCCGCAGGCGCTGCGAGCAGAACGAGGCTGAGCATCAGCAGCATGCCATAGCCCCAGTACCATTCGCCGGGCGCGTAGGCTATCCCGACGTAAAGCTGGATCGAGAGTATCAGCGCCAGCAAAACTCCCAGGCGGGTGAAGAGGCCAAAGAGCAGCGACATACCTACCAGAAACTCGGCGGCCCAGATACCGGCCCCCAGCACAGAAAAGTGTGCCAGGAAGACATGCTGGATAATGGTGCTGTAACCAGGGAGAATAGTGTGCTGGACCTCTCGCTCGACATCGGTACGCAGCCCGCCAAAGTCGGGCGGCATCTTCCAGGCAAGCTGCTGAAACCAGAGAAACCCGAAGAAGATACGTACCAGCGCCAGTGTGAGAAGGCTCCGTTCGCCCAATGTCACCGACGATGAAGGCGCGCGGTCAGAAGGACCAGCCCCGAATCCGGCGGCAGATTCGTGGGCATCGGCAGCAGAAGCACTCATTATCAGAACCAGCCTTTCAGAGCGTATGGATGGTGGGAGTCTGCGGGAAAGTTGATCTATTAGCTATTACTGTAACAGATTACGGTAGTGGGCTGAGAAGAAGGCTTGAACGAAAATCTACCATTGACGCGCCCTTCCCTTCTACCCGATAATGAGGCAGGCCCAGAGGATGGACTAAGACTCCGGTTTAACCAGTTCGGATCACCTCAGTTCAGAACAACTAAAGGAGATCATCATGCCCGAAGCTGTCATTGTTGCTGCTGCGCGAAGCCCCATTGGGCGAGCCGCAAAAGGGTCGCTGGTGGAGTGCCGACCCGATGATCTGGCCGCTACCATTGTGAAGGCGGCGCTTGCGAAGGTACCTCAACTGGACCCCACCACTGTTCAGGACGTGCTGCTGGGCTGCGGTGAGCCTGCCGGTGAGTCGGGGTTCAATATGGCGCGGGTGGTGGCGATCCTGGCGGGTATGCCGGGTGTCCCAGGCGTGACGGTGAATCGGTATTGCTCGTCGTCGCTCCAGACCATTCGGATGGCCTTCCACGCCATTAAAGCGGGCGAGGGTGACGTGTTTGTGGCTGCCGGAGTCGAGACCGTGAGCCGGTTTATGAATGGGGTGGCTGACGCTGGCCCGCATAACACGGCTTTTGCGCAGGCCGAAGCGCGCACGAAAGAGCGCACGCAGGGAGCTGATTCATGGGAACCCCCAGTTGGGCTGCCCGATATTTATATTGCGATGGGCCAGACCGCAGAGAATGTTCGCCTGGCCGAACACATCAGCCGCCAGGAAATGGATGAGTTCGCCTGCCTGTCGCAGCATCGGGCGGTGGGTTCGCAGCAGAATGGCTTTTTTGAGCGCGAGATCACGCCGATTACGACGCCCGGCGGCGCGGTTGTGGCGAAAGATGACGGCCCCCGCCCTGGCACGACGATGGAGAAACTGGCCGAACTTCAGCCAGTCTTTCGGCCAGACGGCCAGATCACGGCGGGCAACGCCTGCCCGCTCAACGACGGCGCTGCTGCGGTGGTGGTGATGAGCGATAGCAAAGCGCGAGAACTGGGCATTACGCCGTTGGCTCGCATCGTGGCGAGTGGTGTTTCGGCGCTGAACCCGGAGATCATGGGGTTGGGACCAATCGAAGCCAGCCGCCAGGCGCTGAAGCGAGCAAATATGACCATTGATGACATTGATCTGGTGGAGATTAACGAAGCGTTCGCTGCTCAGGTTATCCCGTCGGCCAGGCATCTTGGCATCCCCTGGGAGAAGCTGAACGTCAACGGCGGCGCGATTGCGCTGGGGCATCCCTATGGGATGACGGGCGCGCGCATTATGACGACGCTGATCAATGGCCTGCGCACTGCCGACAAAACCTTTGGCCTTGAAACGATGTGCGTCGGTGGCGGCCAGGGCATGGCGATGATCGTCGAGCGCCTGAATTAAGGCGGGGCGACAAGCCCTGCCGCGATGAACTATACGCTTGTTGATGAGAACCTGGAAGGGCACAATTCTTAATGATTGATGCTGTGCTGCTCAACGATTGGCATCCGGTGGCTCAGGCGGAAGGGCTGAAGGAGGGGCAAATTCTATCGGTTCGCCTGCTTGGAGAGGATGTGGTCTTATGGCGCGTGGGGGAGAAGATCGCCGCGTGGGAAGATTTGTGCCCGCATCGGGGGACACCGCTCTCGATGGGCCGCATTGAAAACGACACCCTGATCTGTGGGTATCATGGTTGGACCTATAACCAGGATGGGCAGTGTATTCGCTTTCCGGCGCACCCACGACAAGTCCCGGCAAGCAACGTGCATGTGTATAAAGTCTATCAGGCGCAGGAACGCTATGGCCTGGTGTGGGTGTGCATGGGGAATCCAGAGCGTGACATCCCTGCTTTTGTGGAGTGGGACGACGCTTCCTATCGCAAGATTCTCTGCGGCCCCTATCCCTGTAAAGCCAGCGGAACCCGCTTTATGGAGAACTTTTTGGACGTAGCCCATTTTCCCTACGTCCATGAAGGGCTGCTGGGAGATCCGCAGCACGCCGAGATCGAGAAGTATGAGATCGTGGTGGGGCCAGAGGGCATTACGGCAAACGATATTCGCGTCTGGCAGCCCAATCCCGATGGATTGGGCCAGGGCGCTACCGTGACCTACACCTACTCGATCTTCCGGCCATTCACCGGGTATCTCAAAAAGACGACAGGGCAAAACTTTGTGATTTATCTCGCCATCACGCCTGTCGAGGAAGCGGTCTGCATCGGGTGGATGTGGCTGGCGATGAACTATGGCTATGACACTCCGGCTGAAGAGATTCGGGCCTTTGAGGACGTGATTGTTGCGCAAGATTTGCCGGTGGTCGAGGCGCAGCGGCCAGAACGTCTTCCGCTCGACCTGCAAGCCGAACTGCATCATCGTTCTGATGCGCTGGCTATCGCCTATCGGAAGCACCTCAAAGAACTGGGGATGACTTTTGGAACCGTTTAGGCTCCTGATGCAACCCGTCACACCCTTCTTGCTTCCCTTTCTACAATGTAAGCAGCGTGGCTTGCAGGTGTTTGTATGGAGGCAGCTTGTATGGCTAGCAATGCCCTGGACCCTGGCGATAGCCAGGACCAGTACGTATTCGATCAGCGCGTCAGCGAACAACGAGAAGACTACCTCACCAGCCAGCTTGTCGCCTTTAATCAGACGCACAGCACAGTGCTTTCCATCGAGCGCCATGATCTTTTACCGTTACATATCTACGTGCTTGATCGAGCAGGAGCCGTTCTTGGAGGGGTGGTAGGAAGAACACACGCTATTCCCTTGTGGTTCGAGATCAGTGTGATCTGGATCGAGGAACGCCTTCGCCATCAAGGCTTGGGTCGAGAACTTCTGAGGCAGGCAGAGCAGGAGGCATATCAACGAGGGTGCCGCTACGCGCGTCTGGCTACCTCGAACTTTCAAGCCCCGGCGTTTTACGAGAAAATGGGCTACATGCTCTACGGAACGCTGGAAAATTGCCCACCAGGCGAAACGGTCTTTTACTTTTGGAAAAGGCTTGCACCACTTGTAGCGCCGCCTGGAAGATAGCCAGTCGTTGAGCCGTCTGGAAGACGGCGCTACAAGTACAACACTCCTGTTCAAGCGGATGTGATTTGAGCAGTCGTTCCCGGCTCCTGGGCGAGTGGCCTGGGCGCTGCGATGGTGGTAAATGGTGTGGCAAAGGTTTCGCCTGAAGCAATCGCTTGCGCTGAAGCGCCTCCATTGCCTTCCTGGAGAAGCTGCGCCTGCGCCTGTGTCTTCACCGGCAGCCCCCAGAGCGAAATGAAGCCCAGGGCGCTGCGATGATCGAAGGCGTCTCCCGTCTCATAGGTAGCGAGCGCGTGCTGATAGAGGGAGTAGGGCGAGCGGCGTCCCACGACGGTACACGCGCCCCGGCAGAGTTTCAGGCGCGCCTCACCGCTGACATACTGCTGCGAACTGCGCATAAACGCCAGAATATCGCCATGCAAGGCGCTGTACCAGAGGCCGTTATAAATGAGCCGGGCATATTCGCCAGCCAGCGTTTCTTTCACGCGCACCTGTTCGCGGCTGAGTGTCAGGCTCTCCAGGGCGCGATGCGCGGTAAAGAGCGTGATCGCTGCGGGCGCTTCATAAACTTCACGCGATTTGATGCCGACCAGACGGTTCTCAATATGGTCTATGCGCCCGACGCCATGCGCGCCAGCCAGGGCGTTCAATCGCTGTACCAGCGTCACGGCGTCCAGCGATTCGCCGTTCAGCGCCACCGGCACGCCGCGCTCAAAAGTGATCGTGATCTCCGTTGACTCGGCGGGCGCGGCTGCCGGGTTTGCTGTCCACTCCCAAACATCCGCCGGGGGTTCGGTCCAGGGGTCTTCAAGAATGCCGCACTCGATGCTGCGCCCCCACAGGTTGGCATCAACACTGTAGGGGCTGGCGGCTGTGGCGGCAACAGGGATGCCATGCTCCTGCGCATAGGTGATCTCGGCATCGCGGGTCATGCTCCATTCCCGCACCGGCGCGATAATCTTGAGGTCGGGGGCCAGGGCCATGATAGAGACATCGAAGCGAACCTGATCGTTGCCCTTGCCGGTGCAGCCGTGTGCGACGGCTGCCGCTCCTTCGCTGCGAGCCACATCAACGAGCAGCTTGGCAATCAATGGGCGGGCGAGTGCTGTCGCCAACGGATACGCGCCTTCGTAGATGGCCCCGGCTTGCAGCGCGGGCCAGACAAAATAGGTGAGAAATTCGTTGCGCGCGTCCACAGTGAGGGCTTTGGCCGCACCAATCTGACGGGCGCGCGCGGCTACTGCTGCGATGTCGCGCTCGTTGCCCACGTCAATGGTCAGCGCGATCACTTCCATGCCATAGGTTTCTTGTAGCCAGCGAATGGCTACCGAGGTATCCAACCCGCCTGAGTAGGCGAGGACGACTTTTTGCGCCATATCTGTTTGTCCTTTCTTCTTTCTTCGTCGGTTCACGGGCTTTGATGGGCGCTTTTTGCATGGCCCGTTCCCCTTTCATGTGCTGCTTTCGCCGACCAATGCTGCAATCGCCTGCTCAAAGTGTCTGCGGCGCGCTGCCCAGACGTTCTGCTCGGCGCTGATGCGTGCTGCCACGCCTTCCAGGTCAAGGGCGCCGGGCGCGCCCTCATGAGCGCGGGCGCGCAGTTGTGTTATGAGATCAGCCTGCTGCTGGTCAGCGGCGGTTGTGGCTACGGCCACGTAGGCGTCACGAAATGGGGTTCCCTGGCGCGCCAGATCAAGCGCGCGGTCAGTTGCGAAGAGTTCAGCGGTGCAGGCGGCTTGCAGACGCTGCTCATCTACCTCAAGCCGCGAGGCAAACAAACTGACAATCTTCAGGCTTTCCTGGCAGAGATGCGCGGCTTCAATAAGCGGCGCTTTGGTCTCCTGAAAATCCATATTGTAGCCGGATGGCAGCCCGGCCAGCGTGGCAAGCATCTGCCCCTGGAGCGCAATAACGGTCTGCGCGCGCGCCCGCACCAGTTCTAGCGCGCCCAGGTTGCGCTTCTGAGGCATCATGCTGCTGCCGCTGCATAGTTCCTGGGGTACGTGAAAAAAGTCGTATTCGCGTGTGGTATAGAGCAGGACATCCTGCGCCCATTTGCTGAGATCGAGCATGATGAGCGCCAGCGCCTGGACTACCGCCGCTTCGCCCTTGCCGCGCGCGTTTGCTGCCGTGAGGACATTGTGATGCGGGCGGGCGAAGCCGAGCAGTTCAGCGACATATGCCCGGTCCAGAGGAAGCGGCGCGCCATAGGCTGCCGCCGACCCTAGAGGCGATTGATCGTTCAGCGTATAAGCGGCTTCAAGCGCCACGCAATCATCCAGCAGCGCCTCAGCATAGGCGGCAGCCCAGAGGCCCACCGACGAGAGCATAGCCCGCTGCATATGGGTGTAGCCAGGCATGGGTGTCCATTCGTGCTGACGCGCCAATGCGAGCAAGCCCGACGCGGTATCAAGCGCAGCCTCAGCGATAGCTAGCAGGTTCTCTTTGGCATACAAGCGCAGGTCGAGCAGCGCCTGATCGTTGCGGGAGCGGCCTGTATGGATTTTCTTGCCAGCCTCGCCTACTACTGCCACCAGGCGATTTTCGATGGTGGTATGAATGTCTTCTTCCGTTGTGGCCGGACGCAGGAAGCCTGCCTTTTCCTCATGGAGCAGACGCTGGAGCGCGCCATCAATAGCCGCCCATTCGGCCACATCCAACAGGCCGATCTTGCGGAGCATACGCGCCTGGGCTAATGATCCCCATAGGTCATGGCGCGCCAGTTCGGCGTCGAGCGCGGCGTTGCGCGCCGACTCGTATTGTTCAACCAGTGGTTCGATCTCATATCCTTTGGACCAGAGTTTTGCCATGCTTATCATCTCTTCCTATGCTGAAAGCGAGGCCAGCATGCTGCTGCCCAGGAGCATCAGGAGGATGGCTTTCTGGACATGGAGGCGATTCTCGGCTTGAACCAGCACACGCGAGTGCGGGCCATCAATCACTTCATCGGTAATCTCCTGGCCGCGATGCGCGGGCAGCGGGTGCATGACGATGGCGTTTTGATCTGCCAGCGCCAGGAGGCGGCTATCAATGCGATAGCCGGAGAAGATGGTGTGGCGCTGCGCGGCTTCACCTTCCTGGCCCATGCTGGCCCAGACATCGGTATACAGGATGTGCGCGCCAGAAACAGCCTCGCCAGGATCGGTGGTCAGCGTGACGCTGGCCCCCGTGAGCAGGGCTTCATTGCGCGCGGCGTCCACGACGGCGGGATCAGGTTCATAGCCAGGAGGCGCGGCGATGCGCACACTGATACCAGCCTTCACGGCTGCTTGCAGGAGCGAATGAGCCACGTTGTTCCCGTCGCCAAGATAGGCGAGCGTCAGCCCGGATGTCTCGCTGTATTCTTCGATGATGGTAAAGACATCTGTTAGCCCCTGGCAGGGGTGATGGGCATCGGTCAAGCCGTTGATGACGGGAACGGTGGCGTGGCGCGCAAAGTCTTCAAGCAGGGTATGGCTGAAAGTGCGGATAACGATGGCATGCACGTAGCTGCTCAGCACGCGCGCCACGTCGGCAACGGCTTCGCGCTTGCCCAGCCCGACTTCCTGGGGTGAGAGATAGAGGCTTTGCGCGCCCAGTTCGCGCGCGGCTACCTCGAATGAGACGCGCGTGCGCAGCGAGGGCTTCTCAAAGAGCAGCGCAATGGTTTGTCCGGCGAGCGGCGGCAGGCCCGCTGGGGCGCTGCGCGCCCTTTTCACTATCCGCGCCTGGGCATACAGGCGCTCCATCTCAGCGGCGTTCAGGTTGTCAAGCGTCAACAGGTGATACATGCAAGCTCCTTTCTAGTCGCGGCTGTTCTCCTCATTTCTGTGCGAGGGAACAAAAAAACTCGCCCCCTCGCTCTACTCATTAGCGAAGGGACGAGAATCGCGCTGAGCCGCAATCGGCGCTCCCGTGGTGCCACCCTTGTTGACACAGCTTTTTTTCAATACCCTCAGCGGGTCGTGAGCCGATCACGACGTTGTGCAGCTTGCTGTGACCACTCCTGGTTGTTGCTGGCGCGGGAACCACCCGCACAGCCCTACTTGCGGTGATGCGCTTTCTTCGGGCAACCGCTCACGAGCGCGTTCGCGCGATGGCCGATCTTTCCCGGACTTTCACCAACTCCGGGTCGCTGTGAGAGGCCAATCGCCTACTGATCTCGATCAACGCGGGCCAGGTTCTTATACAGTTGTCCATAATACAATACGTCGTGAGCAACCGCTTTGTCAAGCTGTACCGTTGGTTCAGATCAGAAAGGAAAATCTCAATGCCAAATGAAGCCTCGCATTTTGCGAGCATACTGGACTATATCGGACACGATGTTCTCCAATCGCTGCGCGCCGTTCCAGAGCCGCTGCTGAACCAGCCGCTCGCGCTTCCAGAGACCAATACGCTTTTTGCGCTTGCTACCCATCTCGTTGGGGCTGGCGAAAAATGGGTACTGGTAGAAGCTGGAGGACGAACGATTCCGCGTGATCGCGCGGCAGAGTTTCATGCCACCGGCACGCTGTCGGAACTGACAGCGCGCTACGAGCGCTGGATAGCAGGTTGCCATGAGGTGCTGGATAATTTGCCGGATGCGGAAATGGAGCGAGTCGTCGAATCAGCCTTCACCTCGTGGTTCGAGCATCTCATCAACCCGCCAACAGTTCGTGATTGTCTGCTGCACGCGGTAGAACATAGCGCGCTGCACCAGGGGCATATTCAACTTACCTGTCAGTTTCTGAGCCAGCAAGGGTTCTCTCTTCCTGGATAGCCGCCCCTGGCGGCCAGATACTGACGAAGCAGTCATGTTATACTAAGCGCAACAACTGGACACGCCTTCTGGGCGACGAGATTGAGAGGCCTTGCTTTCACCAGTTGCTTGAAGGAGAAACGTCATGGATTTTGCCTATTCGGAGAAAGTGAACACGCTCATCCGGCAGGTGAGCGACTTCATGGAGCGTTATATCTATCCGAACCAGCGAACCTATCGAGATCAGATTGCCGCTTCGGGGAATCCGCATCATCACGCGGAGATCATTGACGAATTAAAGCCGAAAGCAAGGGCAGAGGGCTTATGGAATCTCTTCTTGCCTGATGAAGAATATGGCGCTGGCCTGACCAATCTGGAATACGCGCCGCTGGCCGAGGTGATGGGGCGCGTCGGCTGGTCTTCAGAGGTGTTTAACTGCGCCGCGCCCGATACGGGCAATATGGAGATTCTTGCCCAATTTGGCACGCCAGAGCAAAAGAAACAATGGCTGGAGCCGTTGCTGAACGGTGAGATTCGCTCGGCCTTTGCGATGACAGAACCGGATGTTGCCAGTTCGGACGCTTCTAATATTCAGCTTTCTATCAAACGCGAAGGCGATGAATACGTTCTGAATGGGCGCAAGTGGTGGATTTCGGGCGCGGCCCGCCCGCGCTGTACCATCATGATCGTGATGGGCAAGACAGCGCCAGATAGCCCAGACAAGCACAACCAGCAAAGCATGATCCTCGTACCGAGAGATACTCCCGGCGTGACCATCGTGCGCAATCTGCCTGTGATGGGCTATATTGATAATGAAAGCCACTGCGAGGTGCTGTTCGAGCATGTGCGCGTGCCTGCCAGCAATTTGCTAGGCGAAGAAGGCAGTGGTTTTGCGATTGCTCAGGCGCGGCTGGGGCCGGGGCGCATCCATCACTGTATGCGCGCCATTGGTGGCGCGCAATATGCTCTGGACCTGATGTGTGCTCGTGCGCTCAAGCGTGTCACCTTCGGCAAGCCGCTGGCAGACCAGGGGGTTATTCAGGATTGGATTGCCCAATCGCATCTGGAGATCGAGCAGGCGCGTCTGCTTACCCTCAAGGCTGCCTGGATGATTGACCACCTTGGCAAAAAAGCTGCGCAGAATGAGATTGCTATGATTAAGATTGCGGCCCCGCAGGTGTTGACGGATGTGGTGAATCGCGCTATTCAGGTCTTTGGTGGGGCTGGGATGAGTGACGATTTTCCGCTGGCTTCGATGTGGGCGCATGGGCGCACGCTGCATATCGTTGATGGACCAGATGAGGTGCATAAGCGCGCCCTTGCCAGATCGGTCATTCGGCAGCGGCAAAAATAGGGGGGAAGGAGACTGGCGCGCTAGCCGCTCAGACGATGAGCGCCAGACAAAAAAACAGAGACGGCTAAAGCTCACGCCCCGACCATCTCCGTTCTGGCGCCCTCGCTGTACGCTCCACACAGATTCGTGGAGGAGCGAGCGCCTACGCAGTCCTTAGTTTCTCTCCAGGCTCTGTGAGCCGGGAGAAGCAAGAGGCTGCATGCTTATAATAACACAAAAGCTGTTCAGCCAGGAAGCAGAGTAGCCAGGAAGTACCTTGAAGTCTGGTTGTGCTGCCTGGGGAAGTGAAGGAGACTGCTGCGTGCAGAAACGTCAACTTGGCCGTACTGGTCTTGAGGTTGCTCCTCTCTGCTTAGGGAGCAATGTTTTTGGCTGGAATGTTGATGAAGCGACGGCATTTGCTGTCCTCGATGCGTATGTCGAGGGCGGCGGGAACTTTATTGACACGGCTGACACCTATGTTACCTGGGTGAATGGGAACGTTGGGGGAGAATCTGAGACCATCATCGGGCGATGGATGCGCGCCAGGGGCAATCGTGACTCCTTGGTTATCGCTACCAAGCTGGGCAAGCAGATGGGGACTGGCCCCGATGATCGAGGGCTTTCGCGGCAATATATGATGCGGGAAGTTGAAGTATCGCTGCGCCGCCTGCAAACCGAGGCTATCGATCTGTATCAGGCCCATGAAGACGACCAGACCACGCCCCTGGAGGAGACGATGGGAGCGTTTGACGAACTGATCCGCCAGGGCAAGGTGCGCGCTATCGGCGCTTCTCAGCACAGCGCGGAGCGTGTAACGGAGGCGCTCAAGGTGAGCGATCAACACGGCTATGCTCGCTATAGTTGTATGCAGCCGCCCTATCACCTGATGAATCGCTCCGTCTATGAGGGCGCTCTGGAAACGTTGTGTCGAGAGCAGGGGCTGGGCGTTATCACGTATTCGTCGCTCGCCAGCGGCTTCCTCACCGGCAAGTATCGGCCAGATAAAGACCTGCCCACGAGCAAACGGGCGGACGGCATTCAGCAGCGCTACATGAACGAGAAGGGCTGGGCGGTGCTGGCAGCGGTTGATCAGGTGTCAGGGGCGCATAACGCGACGTCGGCGCAGGTGGCGCTGGCCTGGATTATGGCAAGGCCGGGTGTCACAGCGCCGATTGCCAGCGGCACTTCTGCCGCGCAGGTCCGCGAACTACTTGGGGCAGCCGAACTCCGGCTGAGCGCCGCGGAGTTGGCAACGCTCAACGCCGCCAGCGCGTAGTAAGCCTCTGGTTCCACCAAAAAGCGGGGCCACCAGTAACACGCCTCGCTCGCCAATACCTCATGTTTGATGGAACCTTAGCCCCTCTCCATGTTATTGACGCTGCTGGTTAGAGCCGCTATAGTATTGGTACCAACTGAATACTAGTGTGTCGCAGGGTGGCTCGTCATGAGCAGAATAGGGAAATCGGTGCAATGCCGATGCGGACGCGCCACTGTATCCGGTCAGCTTTCCTCGTCAGGTGTCCTGCTTGATAGCCAGGCGGGCAAGCCACTGCCATAGCTAAGATGGTAGGAAGACGACGAGAGGAGCGCCAAAGCCGGAAGCCAGGAGACCTGCCCTGCGGCTCTGCTCGCCATCCTTCGCGCCAGAGGAGAGAGCAAGCGCCAGGGCGTTGTGTCTGGCTGCGCTGCCTCTCTTCCAATCTGGATGGACGAGAGGTTTTTTTAAATAACTGCTTATAGATGTAGCCAGATTATCCAATCTGCCGGATCGGACAAAGGACAACTTCTCATGCAGACGATAAGGCCAACCGACAAGCCATCGCCGTTTCCTGGTCCACCACAACAGCCGAGGCTGGGCGAAGAAACGATTGTATCGCCTGTTAGCGGCACAGAACTGGCGCAGGCGGGCGCGGCTGTGGGGAGCAGCCGCTGGAAACGCGCTATCATCGTGTTGCCACTGCTGTTTGCTGGATTGCTCGTCGCGCTGGTCTTTGCTACCGCCATCGGCTCGGTTCGCATTGACGCCGGAGAGATCATCAAAATTACGCTCAACAGCACGCATCTCTTTCACTTTCGGCAGACCTGGGACGCTGCCAATGAGATCATCATTCTTCAACTTCGGCTGCCGCGCGTCATTGGCGCTGCGCTGGTGGGCGCGGGCCTGGCAGTGGCGGGCGTGCTTTTTCAGGGGTTGCTGCGCAATCCGCTGGCCGATCCCTATTTGATCGGCACATCAGCGGGGGCGGGCCTGGGTATCACCATTGGCTTTCTGCTGCCCAGCAGCCTTCTGATCCTGGGCATCGAGCAGACCGCGCTTTTTGCCTTCGTGGGCGCGCTGCTCGCGGTGGCTCTGGTCTACTGGCTGGCGCGCGTCGGTGGGCGCACGCCTGTTGTCTCGCTGCTGCTGGCAGGCGTGGTGGTAACTTCGCTGATGAGCGCCATTCAGGCGCTGCTGATCTATCTGGCTCCGAATCAGGAGCATCTTCGTTCGGTGCTGTCGTGGCTGTGGGGCGGCGTTTCTGCGGATAGCTGGGATCAGGTAGGCGTTGTTGCTATTCTGACCTTCATTGGATTGCTGGCTTCGCTCACGTTTGGCCCCACGCTCAACGCGCTCTCATTGGGCGAGGAGGGCGCTGCTTATCTCGGTGTGAATGTTGAACGCCAGAAAACGCTGCTGATTGCTGTGGCCTCGCTGCTAACAGCAGCAGCAGTTACGATTGCCGGACTGGTGAGCTTTGTGGGGCTGGTTGTGCCGCACGCGCTGCGCCTGGCGCTTGGCCCCGGCCATCGCCTGCTCCTGCCAGCCTCCGCGCTGGGTGGCGCGCTCTTTCTGGTAGTTGCGGATCTGCTGGCGCGCTCGGTGATTGCGCCATCCGAGCTGCCGCTTGGTGTGCTGACCTCGTTGGTAGGCGGGCCGTTCTTCCTGTATCTGCTGCGCCGCTCTGGTCGGGAGTATCGCTGGTGAATACGCTGCTCCAGCTTGAGAACGTTACATTTGGCTATGAGAGTCAGCCGCTCTTTGCAGACACCAGCCTGTCGCTGGAGACTGGGGAGATGGTCGCGCTGCTGGGGCCAAACGGGACCGGCAAAACAACCCTGCTCAAATTGGCAACCGGCGCGCTGCGCCCGCAGCGGGGGCGGGTGCTGCTGGATGGGCGCGACCTGCGCAGCCTGGCGCGGCGCGAGATCGCCCGGCGCGTGGCTGTCGTTCCCCAGGAATCGAGCACGCCCTTTGCTTTCACTGTGCGCGAACTGGTCAGCCTGGGACGAACCCCCTATCTCTCATTCCTGGGGACGGAGAGCTTCGCCGATCACCGCGCTATTCAGGAAGCACTGGAGGCAACCGGCACAGGGCCACTGGCCGGGCGTATCTTCAATGAACTGAGCGGCGGCGAGAAGCAGCGGGTAGTCCTGGCATTGGCTCTGGCCCAGCAGCCTGATTTGCTTCTGCTGGATGAGCCAACCACTCACCTCGATCTCAAGTATCAGATTGGCGTGCTGGAAGTGGCTCAGCGTCTGAATCAGGAGCGCGGCATTACCATCTTCGCCACTATGCACGATCTGAATCTGGCGGCGCGCTACTTTTCGCGCCTGATCTTGTTTCAGCGCGGCATCGTGGCCGATGGGCCGCCAGTTGAAGTCCTCCAGAGCCGCCTGCTCAGCCGCGTCTATGAAGTCCCCGTTGAGGTCGGTATCCTGCATGGGGCAACCCATCTGAGCGTTGTGCCGCCTGCCTCTGCCAATGAGGAGCGGCAACAAGCCCTGGCTGAGGTGAGAGGCGAGGCAAATGCGCTTCCTCTGGTACATCTGGTTGGCGGAGGGGGCAGCGCGGCCCTGCTGATGCGCGGACTTGCAGACGCGCATATTTCCTTCTCTATCGGCGCGCTCAACATTGGGGATAGCGATTATGCGCTGGCGCTGCGCCTGGCAGCCGAGGTTATCGGCGAGCAGCCCTATGCGCCGATCTCGTCGGATACTGCTGTGCAGGCGCAGGCCGCGCTGAAGCGGACGCAGGCACAAATCCTGTGTCCTGTGCCTATTGGTCCGGGGAACCTGATTATGCTTCGCCTGGCGCTGGAGGCGGCTCAGGAGGGTCTCTATACTATCTTACTGGAGCCGCTCTCTGCTCCAACAGTGGAGGACGATACTGCGTCTGAAACCGCGTCTCTCCGCGCGCAAGTTGCAGCGCGTGACTATACGGGCGGCGAAGGCGCATCGCTCTACGACGCTTTGCTCACCGCTGGCGCACAATGTGCCAGGGATGTGCCAGAAGCCATCAATCTGCTGACAGGCGCGCAAGGCGCTTGCCCCAACTTTTCCAGCAAACCAGTTGATTGAGCGCGCCGAATCCAGGAGCGGGCAAGCATCCTGATATTGACAATTGGGGATTTTTCGCGTATTCTTCTTGAATGGCACGTAAGAGCAATCTGGCGCTCTCGTTCCTGCGCAGAGAAATGCGGGGGCGGGAGCGTGTGTTTTTGGGCAATAGCGTATACCCCTGGGAGGGCTGAGATGGCCGAGCGTATTCCTGTAGCGATTGTGAACGTCACGTCCTATACCGGCAGCGAACTGGCCCGGTTGATTGTACAGCACCCCAGGTTCCATCTCTGTGAGGTGACGGCCAGGAGCGCGCAGGGGCAGTTGCTCAGCGATGTGTTCCCGCATCTGACTACAGGCCAGCTCATGATTACAGAACAGATCAAAGAAGCCCAACTGGTCTTTGTGGCTTTGCCACACGGCGCGGCGGCTGAGGTCATTCCTGGGCTGCTGGCTGAGGGGCGGCGCGTGGTGGACCTTTCGGCTGATTTCCGGCTGCGCGATGCCCAGACCTATGCTCTCTGGTATAAGCATGCGCATCCCTGCCCGGAGTTGCTAGAGAATGCCGTATATGGCCTGTGCGAACTGCATCGTGACGAACTCCGCGAGGCGAGGCTGGTCGGCAATCCGGGCTGCTATCCAACAGCGACTATCCTGGCGCTGGCCCCCGCGCTGGCGAAGGGAATTATCAAACCAGACATCATCGTTGATGCCAAATCGGGCATAAGCGGCGCGGGACGGACACTTTCGCTGACGAACCATTACAGTGAGATGAACGAGAGTATGGACGCTTATGGTCTGGAAGGGCATCGTCATACGCCGGAAATGGAGCAGGAACTGGCGCGGGTGGCGAAGGGCAGTGACGCCTTGCGCTTTACCTTTCTTCCCCACCATGCCCCGATGACGCGCGGCATTCTGGCGACGTGCTATGCCGATCTGCTTGAGCCGCTGAGCGAGGATGCGCTGCGGGCGCTCTATGCCGATTTTTACGCTGGCGCGCCCTTTGTTCGGCTGACGCCGCGCCCGCCAGCGACGAAGTGGACGGCGGGAAGTAATAGCTGCCTGCTCTACCCGACCATTGATCGCCGGACGCAGCGGCTTATTGTGATCTCCTGTATTGATAATTTGATTAAGGGCGCATCCGGCCAGGCAGTGCAGTGCGCCAATATCCTCTGTGGTTTGCCTGAAGAGACTGGCCTGACGGCATCTGGCATGTATCCGTAGCAAACGGATAGCGATGAACAGCGTGAAGGACAAGATGCGGTGACTGATACTTCCACTCTCCCTCTCTCGACGATGGATAAGCCTAATGGCGACCAGCATGAGCGTATTGTGGCGGTGCTGCGCGAGGCGCTGCCGTATATTAATCGCTTGCAAAAGAAGGTGCTGGTCTTGAAGCTGGGCGGCAGCACGCTGGAGCGTGACCGCGATGTGCTGGAGGATGCGATCTGGTTGCAGCGCGTGGGCGCGCTGCCGGTGATTGTGCATGGCGGCGGGCCGTCCATTACCCAATGGCTGGAGCGCATCGGCCACCAGTCGCGCTTTGTGGATGGGCGGCGCGTGACCGATGAACCCACGCTTCTGGCAGCGCAGATGGTGCTGATCGGCGAGGTGAATACCTCGCTGGTGCAGCAGATTGCCCAGCTTGGGGGGCAGGCGATTGGGCTAAGTGGCCTTGCTGGTCCCTGCATCTATGCGCGCCAGCGTGACCCCGAACTTGGCGCAGTGGGCGAGATTGTGCGTGTAGACCCCGGCCCCATTACACTGCTGCTGCAACATGGGTATATCCCGGTGGTTGCGCCGCTGAGCTATGGGGAGCAGGGCGAGTGCCTGAATGTCAACGCCGATGAGGCGGCAGCAGCGATTGCGCTCGCGCTGGAGGCGGATAAGCTGATCTATCTTAGCAATGTGACCGGCATTCAGGCCGCTGATGGCACGCTGTTCTCTGAACTTACGGCTTCGCAGGCGCGCGAACTGATCGCGCAAGATGTTATCCAGGGTGGAATGATTCCAAAGACGGAGGCTGCGCTCCAGGCGCTGGAGACTGTGCATCGGGTGCATATTGTGGATGGGCGTGTCCCCCATGTGCTGATCCGCGAACTTTTCACCGACCAGGGCGCGGGGACGATGTTCACCCCTGATTAGCCCTCTTCGCCAAAAGTTGGCGGAATGTAACTCCTTGTCTTATTATTATACCCAGGGTGGTCTTTTGCAGCCTCAGTAAAGACTTAGGACGCCTCACACAACCGCCGCACGAGCAGGGGCGGGGTTGTAGCGCCGTCCTTCCAGGCGGCAGGGGTGGGGCCACCCGTCGGTTGTGTGAGGCATTCTTAGCCGCTGCAAAAGATCACCCTGATACCCTGCTGAGATTCAAGATAAGGATGACTTATGCAGCGCAATACTGTGTCCTCTTCAGTTCCGCCTCATACGGGCGTAGCCCGTTTTCTTGACGCCTGCAATCATAAGCAGCCAGATATGACGCCCGTCTGGTTCATGCGCCAGGCCGGGCGCTGCCTCGCCGAATACCGAGAACTGCGCAAACGCTTCAACGACGATATTTTAAAGATGGCAAAGACCCCCGATGTCGCCGCGCAGATTAGCCTGATGCCGGTGGACAAGTTTGGCGTTGACGGCGCGGTTCTCTATGCCGATATTATGCTTCCACTTCAGGGGATGGGCATCGCGGTTGAGATTGAGCCAGAAGTTGGCCCGATCATTCATAATCCGGTGCGCACGATGCAGGCGGTTGAGGCGCTGCGCGTGATTGACCCGGAAGAATCAACGCCATATGTGCTGGAGGCGATTCGCCTGGTCCGCCGCGAACTGGAGGGCAAGAAGGCTATTATCGGCTTTTCTGGCGCGCCGTTCACGCTGGCCTGTTATATGATCGAGGGTCGGCCTTCACGCGATTACGCGATTGCCAAAGCCCTGATGTATGGAGAGCCGGAAGCCTGG
This sequence comes from Ktedonobacterales bacterium, assembly GCA_036557285.1. NCBI lineage: Bacteria > Bacillati > Chloroflexota > Ktedonobacteria > Ktedonobacterales > Ktedonobacterales bacterium. Next base: position 74,601 of record DATBHW010000005.1, on the reverse strand, counting down.
CACGCCCTGATGGATAAGCTGACCGAGGTGGTTTCGCGCTATCTGGTGGCGCAAATCCACGCCGGGGTTGATGTGGTGCAACTTTTCGATAGCTGGGTCGGCGCGCTTAGCCCCAGCGTCTATCGGCGTTTTGTCTTGCCCTATAGCCAGCGCATCTTCGAGGTGGTGAAAGCCACCGGCGCGCCTGCTATCCACTTTGGCACCGACACGGCGAGCTTGCTGGAAGTTATTACCGAAGCGGGCGGCGATGTCATCAGCGTTGATTGGCGCGTTGATCTCGACGAAGCCTGGGCGCGTATTGGCCCTGAGCGTGGCATCCAGGGCAACCTTGATCCCACCCTTCTGCTGACTTCGTGGGAGACGGTTGAGCAGGGTATGCAAGATATTCTTCGGCGGGCCGACAATCGGCCAGGGCATATCTTTAACCTGGGGCATGGGGTGCTGGCCCCGACCTCACCCGATCTACTGCGCCGATTGGTTGATGCGGTTCACGAAACCACTGCGCGAACAAGTTCTGTTGCTTGAGGGGGAGAAAGCCAGGAAACGCATGTCAGAGAAAGAACAGATCGGTGTGGTGTTGATGACCTATGGGTCGCCTCCGACACTGGATGATATTCCGGCCTATCTGAAGAATGTGCGCGGCGGGCGCGAGCCTGACGAGGCGCTGATTACCGAGTTTCGCCGCCGCTATCATCTGATTGGCGGCTCGCCGCTGCTGCGCATCACCCGCGAGCAAGCGGCTGCGCTGGAAGGAGCATTGAACCAGCAGAACGATGGACGCCTCTATCGGGTAGTGGCCGGGATGCGCTTTTTCCCGCCGCTGATTGCTGATGTTGTGCCTGAAGCTGCCGCCGGGGCCAGTCAAATTGTCGGGATTATCATGTCGCCGCAGTATTCGCCCATTATCATGAGCGGCTACGTGCACACGCTTCAGCAAGCCGTAGCCGACCTTCGCCGCGCCGACCTGACGCTGAAAATCGCCGAGGATTGGCATTTGCAGCCCTATTTCTTGCAGGCGCTGGCCGAGCGGGTGCAGCAGGCGCTTGATCGTTTTCCATCAGAGATACGCGAGCGCGTGCCGGTGCTGCTGACGGCGCACAGCATGCCTAAGCGAGTGATCGAGAATGAGCCGGATTATATCAACCATCTCAAAGAGACGGCTGCGGTTATTGCGAGGATGCTTGGCTTAGCCGAGGACCGCTGGATGTTCTGCTATCAGAGCGCCGGGCATACGCCGGAAGAGTGGCTGAAGCCCGATTTTGCCGATGTCATGCCGGAACTACGCGCGGCGGGCTATCAGCATGTTTTGATCGCGCCGGTACAATTCCTTGCCGATCATCTGGAGATTCTCTATGATATTGAGATCGGCGCGCGCGAGCAGGCGGAGGCGGCGGGCATCGAGTTCGCTCGCATCGAATCGTTGAATACATCGCCGCTCTTTATCAAGGCGTTGGCGGCGGTGGCGCAAGAAACGCTCTCAAAAGAGCCACTGAACGTCGGGTAGCATAGGCCAACCGCGCTTAAAGAGCGATCTGTTCAGTGTAAGGAGACCCCTGTGGATTCGTTTGCCGACGCCCAACATTCGCCGGGCGTCGATCTTGCTGCGCCAGCGCCGGGCAGAGTGATCGTACAGCTTTCTGGCCCCATTGATATTCCTGCGTCGCTGGAATTGTTTCGGCGTTCGGGTGACGATCTGATTGACCGCTGGGACGGCACGCATCTGGTACGCGCGCTTCGTATCGGCGAGTACAGCGTGGCCTATGCCTGTACTGCTGCTGGCTCCACAGCGGAGCCAGCCCTAAAGGCCAGAGTTGATGATTCTGCCCATCTGCCTGCGTTGGAACAGGCGCTGCGCGCTACGTTCATCCCTGCGCCGTCGGAGTTTGTAGACCTGCTCCAGCGCGATCCGGTGATTGCGCGCCTGGATGTGGCTTTCCCTGGCTTGAGAACGGTGCGGCAGTTTGATTTGCTAGGGGCGCTGGTGCGATCAATCAGCGCGCAGCAGGTCAATTTGCGCTGGGCGGCAACAACACGCCGACGGCTGGCTGAGGCATTTGGCGAAAGGCATAAGGTTGATGGGTATGTGGTCTATCACTTGAGCGCGGAGCGCCTGGCCGCCGCGCACGTAGACGAGATTCGCGCGCTCCAGTTCACCACTCGCAAGGCTGAATATATCATCAACGCCGCCGAGGCGATAGCCAGCGGGCAATTGAACATAGCTGACCTGGAGGCGCTGCCCGACGAAGAGGTGATTGCCAGGCTGATCTCGCTGCGCGGCATCGGGCGCTGGTCGGCAGAGTGGATTCTGGCCCGCACGCTGGGCCGCCCAACCGTTGTGGCGGGCGATCTTGGCGTGCGCAAGGCGGTTGGCCTGGCTTATCTGAGAACACCACTCCCCTCTGAATCTGCTGTGCGCGAGGCGACGGCGCACTGGGGAGCATCGGCAAATGTGGCCCAGACGCTGCTTCTGCATGGCCTCGGCCTGGATATGCTGGCGCCCTGAGAGATTGTCTGGCAATCGGCTGGTCCTTTTGGCTGCAAGCCCTCTTCACGCAGAGGGGGCATACCCTGTTTATTCGCCAACTTCCGGCACAGGACCATACACACCATTTATGCCTGGCGCATATCCTACAGCTTGCGCCAGGTGTAATGAAGCGGTATTCCAGGCAAAGGCGCTGTAGATTGGAACCAGTCCCTTCTGCTGCACAATGGCCGTCCAGAGGGTGGTTGCCGCTGCGGCATAGCCCCGACGACGCGCTTCAGGTAAGGTATTGACGCCCAATTCACAGGCTGATGGGGTTTGGCGCGAACTGTGGGCGATACTCACCAGTCGGCCATCAATCAAGACGCCGATGCAGGGAGCGTTGCGGGGGTTTAGAAAATAAGAGGCGCTTTCTGACTCGAAAGCATCAATGAGATCAGCATCCTCTGCGCCGAGAACCCGCGCTAGCTGCCTGGCTTGTGCTTGTTGCTGAGGGGAAATGATGGGATAGTGAAATACCACTTCACGACGCATTCCAAGCGCCTGATCCCAGACAACATCCGCTTTGCGGGCGTCTTCTAGATACTGTAAGCGCCGCTCAGGCACAACATCAGGATGCCAGATAGCCATCTGCTCATGGGCAAAGGTGCCCAGATAGAGTGACCAGGGCGGGAGGGGGAGGCCCTGTGTCAACATGAGTTCATGCCCATCCTCGTCTACCGCTGGAAGCGTGAGGTTCCACACTGCCTCGATGTGGAGGCGGAGCAGTTCGCGCTCGGTCATGATGGATACTCCTTCCTTGATCAAAATGCTCCGCTGAGATAACTCTTCTGGCTCAGGTCAAGTAACTCTGCTTCCGCCAGAGCAATCAGTGGAACGCCTTGCTGGCGGCAGGCCGCGCCTACCAACCGCAAGCCTGTGACTATATCGCTTGGCGCCCCCTGCTCGCCATGATGCTGCTGCCGGGCAAACTCGCTGGCAGCCGCCGCGTCGAGTTTCTCTGTGCTCTCGAAGCCGCTGCGCAGATGGATATGGGGAGTGATGGCTTCGTAGGGCAAGTCTAGCGCCGCAGCCAGCAAGAACAGCCAGTAGCAGACCTGGCGACCCTCCAGAATCACATCTTCGGTTGGTGTATTGTGTGTATGGACGCCGGAGAGAACGCCTGCCAGTTCTGCCAACTCTTCGCCGATACGCTGGCGCAGCCAGGCCAGGTCAGGATGGCGCAGGCGGCGCGACGTGCCAGATACAGCCTCCAGGTCGTGATCGCGCAGGTAGCAGTAGGCACGATAGATGCACTGAAGCACCTGGGCAAGCTCATCTGTTTCTTGCAAGCCTGGGTGGGCGCTTGTCTGCTCGCTGCTGCTGCCTGCGTTGTAGACTGGCGCCGGGTCGAAGAGACGCGGGGCGCTGACCTCCCAGGCTCCCAGGCTATTCAGTCGGCGATAGTAGCAGGAGCGGTAGCCGTCGTGGCAGGCGGCCTCGCCGCGCTGGTTGACTTCCAACAGCAGACTATTGCCCTCACAGTTGATGTGTAATGCAACCACTTCTTGCACATGGCCGGATGTTTCCCCTTTTTGCCAGAGCCGCCTGCGTGACCGGCTCCAAAAATGGGCCAGGCCGGTTTCCTGTGTCCGTTGCAGCGCCTCGGCGTTCATATAGGCGAGCAGCAGCACATCGCGTGTCTGGTAGTCCTGCGCCACGACTGGAACCAGCCCATCTCGATCAAAGCGTATCTCGCTTAGCATGGCCGGATAGCTACCCCTTTCTCTTGAAGATAGGTTTTCGCCTGGCAGAGAGAGAATGTGCCAAAGTGGAAGATGGATGCGGCCAGGACGGCGCTGGCTTTGCCAATTGTCAGCCCTTCATAAAGGTGTTCGAGCGTGCCTACGCCGCCTGAAGCGATGACTGGAATGGAAACGGCTCCGGCTATCGCTGCGGTGAGCGCCAGGTCGTAGCCTTCTTGAGCGCCGTCGTGGTCCATGCTGGTCAGCAGAATCTCGCCTGCGCCCAGCGTCGCGCCCTGCTCTGCCCAGGCCAGCGCGTCCAGCCCAGTTGCCTGGCGGCCTCCGTGACTGAAGACCTCCCAGCCGGAGGGTGTGGCATTGTTGCGCCGGGCATCAATCGCCAGCACAATGCACTGGCAGCCGAATGCCTCAGCGCCCAGGCGGAGCAGTTTGGGTGAGGCAATGGCGGCGGTGTTGAGCGATATTTTATCAGCGCCCGCCCGCAGTGTTGCGCGAATATCGTCCACACTGCGAATGCCGCCGCCAACGGTAAGCGGGATAAAGACACGCTCAGCGGTGCGCTCGACAACATCGAGCATTGTAGCGCGGTTATCGCTGGAAGCCGTAATATCCAGAAAAACCACTTCGTCGGCTCCCTCGTCGCTGTAGCGCGCGGCCAACTCCACCGGATCGCCAGCGTCACGTAAATCTACGAACTGGACACCCTTCACCACGCGCCCGTCGCGCACGTCCAGGCAGGGGATCAATCGTTTGGTGAGCATCAGCGTATCCCTTCTGTACTTGACAACGCTTCTGCCAGCCTCACTTCGCCGGTATAGAGCGCGCGGCCAACAATCGTGCTTTCAACACCGAGCGCCGCCAGCGCCTTAAGATCAGCGAGCGAAGCGACTCCTCCCGATGCGATGATGGGCCGGTTGACGGCTGCCAGAAGCGTCGCCAGCGCCGCCAGATCTGGTCCACTGAGCATGCCATCGCGCTGAATATCGGTAAAGATAAAGCGCGCCACGCCTTCCGCCGCCAATTCTTGCGCCAGCGTCAGCGCCGGAACGGTTGAGGTTTCAAGCCAGCCATTGCTGGCAACCAGCCCATTACGGGTATCCAGCCCAACCGCGATACGCTCGCCCCAACGCTCCAGGCAAGCCCGCAGAAACGCGCGATCTTTCAACGCGGCGGTGCCTAGAATGACGCGCTCGATGCCAAGGTCCAGAAGCGTGGCGACATCTTTGAGAGCGCGCAAGCCTCCACCTACCTCAATAGCGATGGAAACCGCCTTGCGAATCTGCCTGATGGGTTCCAGGTTAGCTTGCGCGCCGCTGCGAGCGCCATCCAGATCGACCACATGCAGCCATTGAGCGCCCTCTATTTGCCATCGGCTGGCGACGGCTGCGGGATTATCTGAGAACCGCATACTTTGCGCAAAATCGCCTTGAACCAGTCGCACGCAGCGCCCCTCTTGCAGATCAATCGCCGGTAGAATCAACACTGACGGGCCACCTTTGCAAAATTGCGCAGCAGGCGCAGCCCATTGGCGCTGCTCTTTTCGGGATGAAACTGCACACCCCAAAGGTTGTCGGCCTCGATGACGCTGCAATACGGCCCGCCATAGTCCGTCTGCCCGGCGATCAGGGCAGCATCGGCTGGTTCAGTATAGTAGGAATGGATGAAATAAAAGTACGCGCTAGGCGGGATACCCGCAAACAGGGGCGTCTCGCGCACCGGCTGTACCTGATTCCAGCCGATGTGTGGGACGATTAGCCCTTCGGAAAAACGGCGCACGCGTCCCGCCAGCAGACCCAGCCCGGCGGTATCGCCCTCTTCGTGGTCGCCCAACAGCAACTGCATCCCCAGGCAGACGCCCAGAAAGGGGACGCCGCGCTGAAGCGCGGCGCGCACGGCTTCATCCAGCCCTTTTTCTTTGAGATAGCGTATGGCTGCGCCCGCCGCGCCCACGCCTGGCAGCACGACGGCTTCTGCCCGTTCCACAGCTTCCGGGCGATCAACCACGCGCGCCGCTATGTCGAGATGCTGGAAGGCGCGCGAGATGCTGCGCAGGTTGCCCGCGCCGTAATCAACGATGGTTATCATCAAAGCGCCTCCTTTGTAGAGGGGATCGCGCCATCACGGGCGCCGACGCGCGTTGCGGCGCGCAGGGCCAGTCCGGCGCTCTTGAACAGCGCCTCCAGCGCGTGGTGCGCGTTGCGGCCACGCAGCAAATCAAGGTGGAGCGTGATGGCCGCGTGTGTGACGAACGCTCGCCAGAACTCCTCTACGAGCGCGGTATCAAAGCGCCCGACCCAGGAGGCGATGCCTGGCGCTTCGTAGACCAGGAAGGGGCGGCCAGAGATGTCTAGCACGGCGCGGGCCAGCGCCTCGTCCATCGGCGCGTAGGAGGAGCCGAAACGGGCAATGCCGCGCTTGTCGCTCAGGGCGCTCTGAAGCGCCTGGCCCAGCACAATACCGATGTCCTCAACGGTATGATGGTCGTCAATCTCGGTGTCACCGCGCGCCTCGATCTTCAGGTCAAAGCGGCCATGCCGGGCAAACGCATGGAGGAGATGATTGAGGAAGGGTGTAGGCGTCTGAAGATCGGCGTGACCAGCGCCATCCAGAGTAAGTGTGATCTGTATCTCTGTCTCGGCGGTCACGCGCTCTACGATAGCCCGACGCGCAGGCAGGACGGCCAGTGGTTCATCGGATGGGGCGTAACGCGCCTGCGCTGGAATCTGGACAAGCTGAGATGTGTGTAACTGCGCGCTCCCTTCAGCGCCCTCCTCGAATCTGACGCTGATTGATTGTCGGTGCGCGGGCAATCCCTCAGCCGTTGCCAGAGTCTCAACGGTAGTTCGCAGGCGTGCCAGACCATCGCGTGTCAGTTCCTGCACCTGTACCTTGCGCCCATAACTTTCGACGGAGAGCGGCGAAAACATGCGAGCGTAGCCGCCGGTTGGCAGCGTGTGATTGCTGCCGGAGGCGTAATCGCCCGCAGGCTCTGGCGACCAATTGCCCAGGAAAATGGAGCCAGCGTTCTGAATGCTGCTCAGAATGCGGTGATCGTCGGTGGTAATGATCTCCAGGTGTTCGGGAGCGTAGCTATTGACGAAGGCGGCGCCTTCTTCCAGGCTTTCAACCAGCAAGAGCGCGCCAAAGCGTTCCAGGGAGGCGCGAATCTTGTCGCGCGTTTCAAGCGGTTCGGTCAGGCGCTCTACATCAACGGACACCTGTTCGGCCAGCGTGCGGGAAGTCGTGACTAGCAGGCAGGCGGAATCTTCGGCGTGTTCCGCCTGTGCCAGCAGGTCTGCCGCCACAAAGCGCGGGTGGGCGGTCTCGTCTGCCAGGATCAATACCTCTGATGGACCCGCCGGAAGATCAATATCCACTTCGCCAAAAGCGAGGAGCTTGGCGGCGGCGACGTAGGCGCTGCCCGCGCCAAAGATTTTGGAGACACGCGGCACGCTTTCAGTACCATAGGCCATTGCCGCAATGGCCTGGACGCCGCCGAGCTTGAAGATGCGCTGCACTCCGGCTAGAGAAGCAGCCGCGAGCAGCGCCGGGGAGAGGCTGCCGTCGGAGCGCGGCGGCGAGCAAAGGATGATTTCACGGCAGCCAGCGATGCGCGCGGGCAAGGCGCTCATCAGGACCGATGAGGGATAGGTCGCCTTGCCACCGGGGATGTACAGGCCGACGCGCTCGATGGGTCGCCAGACACGCCAGACAGTGACGCCTGGCTGGGTGTCCACTTTGCCCTCATGCTGAAGGTGGCGCTTATGGAACGTTTTGATATTTGTTGAAGCCTGATTGAGCGCCGCCAACAGTTCTGGCGCTGTCTGCGTGGGCGCCTGAGCTATCTCTTCGGGCGAGACTTCCAGGCTGTCAAGCTGGACATGATCGAAGCGCAGAGTATAATCGCGCAGCGCCGCGTCGCCGCGTTCGTGTACATCATTCATGACAGCGCGAACGTTGGGCAGAATGGTTTCCATCTGCTGCCTGGAGCGGCGCATGAGCCGTTCATAGTCTTCTTTGGGTAAATCTGCCAGGCGGGCGATCAACATTACGAAGCCTCTTTCTACAGCACCAATTTTTCGATAGGTGAGACGAGAATCTCAGAGGCTCCTGCCGCTCGCAGGGCTTCAATGGCTTCCCAGAAAACCTCTTCACGTATGGCGGAATGGACGGCTACCCATTCCGGGTCTGCCAATGGTACGACGGTGGGTGTCTTCAGCCCTGGCACGATATGCTTGATCTCCTCCAGGGCAGAACGGGGCGCGTTCATCATTACGTAGCGGTAGCGTTTGGCTGCCAACACTCCCTTGATGCGCAGCAGCAGCCGGTTGATGGCGTCGAGCTTTGCCGGGTCGGCCAGCGCCGCTGGATTGGCTGCCAGTACCGCCTCGGATTCTAAAATCGTGTGGAGGGGGCGAAGATCATTTAATATCAGTGAACTGCCAGTTGCCGTCAGATCGACGATTGCGCCAGAAAGCCCCAGCAGCGGGGCAACCTCCACAGAGCCGCTGATAGTGATGATCTCGACAGGAATCTGCTGCGCTTGAAAGAACTGCTGTGCCGAGTGGGGATAGGAGGTAGCGATTTTTGCCCCGGCAAGCTGCTCGACGCTGGTGATCGGCGATTCTTTGGGTACGGCGACAACCAGCGAACAATAGCCAAAGCTCAGCGGAAGCAGTGCTTCCACCGCACCCTGTTCTTCGTGCAGCAGATTGCGCCCCACAATGCCCAGGTCTACTGTGCCAGCGGCCACATATTCTGGAATGTCGTCAATGCGGGTGTGGAGCAGGGACAGTGGGAAGTTGCGGCAGTTGGAAAACAGGCGCCGACCAAAGCTCTCAAATTCCAGACCAATTGCCCGCAGCAGCGCCAGGGTGTCTTCAGTGAGCCGCCCTTCTTTTTGGATCGCCAGCCGAAGCTGCCCGTCCTGCTCTCGTTCAGTTGGAAACATTGCTTGTGTTCTACTCCTTTCTCACAAGGGAGCGCCTTCATACATCAGAGAGTAAAAAACGTAGGTAGGATGTCCAGACTGGACATCCTACCTACTTGAAGGGGTGAAGGCGCGTGCAGCCATAAGCCGCCAACCCTCACCCCTGTTCGTGATGATGGTGGTTATAAAGCTTAGATGCTGTGCAGTTGTTACTCTGCGTTTTTGCTCTCACTGTATACACGAAATGTATGCTCGTAATATGGGAGATACCCCAGGTCTGGTTACGATTGTTACATAGAGCATACCTGGGAGATAATGAGTGTGTCAACCCCACGATGCGCTTTTTCGTGCTTTTTCTGTTTCTCCTGTGCTCATAACGAAGATATAATATCCCTGAGTGCTGACGCGGAAACGAGGATGCTCGTAAGCGAAGATTGGTGATTGCGCCCCACTGCCAGGGCGGTGATCACTCATACGAAGGAGTACCCAAGATATGGCGACTATTGCAATGCGGCAAGAGGTGTCGCAATTTCTGGATGGAAAGAAGAAACTGCTTATTGGAGGGCAGTGGGCCGAGGCTCTTTCGGGCGAAACCTATGAGACGCGCAATCCCGCGACGGGCGAGGTGCTGACACACATAGCTTCTGCGGGCGTTGAGGATGTGGATAAGGCAGTCAAAGCGGCGCGCGCGGCTTTTACCGGCCCCTGGCGCAAGATCGCCCCTGCGGAGCGCAGCAAGCTGCTCTGGAGGCTGGCCGATCTGATGGAACAGCACTTCGAGGAACTGACAGAACTGGAGACGGTTGATGGCGGTAAGGTGCGCAGGATTGCGGGCGTCGAGGTGGCGATTGCCATTGATCATTTTCGCTACTACGCGGGCTGGCCGACAAAGCTTGAGGGCAACACAGTCCCTGTCTCGGCTCCGGGCATCCTCAACTACACGCTGCGCGAGCCGGTTGGTGTTTGCGGCCTGATTATCCCTTGGAACTTTCCGATTGTCATGGCGTCTTGGAAACTGGCTCCCGCGTTGGCGGCGGGATGCACAATGATCTTGAAACCGGCTGGCCCCACGCCGCTGACGGCGCTGCGCGTTGGCGAACTGGCGCTGGAAGCCGGTTTTCCTGAAGGCGTAGTGAATATTATTACCGGCCCAGGTTCGCGGGTGGGCAGTGCGCTGGTGCGGCATCCCGAAGTAGATAAGATTGCCTTCACCGGCTCAACCGAAGTGGGCAAGCAGATTGCGCGGGAGTCGGTTGATACTGTGAAACGGGTTTCGCTGGAACTGGGCGGCAAGTCGCCTAATATCGTCCTACCCGACGCTGATCTGGAGGGAGCCGTCAGGGGCGCGTTCAACGCGATTTTCTACAACCAGGGCCAGGTTTGTACGGCTGGCTCGCGCCTTTTCGCCGAGCGTTCTATTGCTGAGGAATTGACCGAGCGGCTGGCAGATCGGGCGCGCAAGACGACGCTGGGCAATGGACTGGACCCGAAGGTGCAGATGGGACCGGTTGTCTCGGAAAGTCAGATGCAGACAGTGTTGGGCTATATCGAGAGCGGTCTGCGCGAAGGCGCGAAGCCAGTATCAGGCGGCAAGCGCGCTGCTGGCGACGGTCTGGAAGGCGGCTATTTTGTCGAGCCAACCGTCTTCAGCGGCGTCACCGATGAGATGACAGTTGCGCGCGAGGAGATTTTTGGGCCGGTGGTGGTTGTTCTGCCATTTGAGGGGCTGGAGGAAGTAGCCGAACGCGCCAATAACAGCCCCTATGGCCTGGCGGCGGGCATCTGGACACGCGATCTGGGCAAGGCGCATAAGCTGGCTTCGCTGCTCAAAGCAGGCACAGTCTGGATTAACTGCTACAACGTCTTTGACGCGGCTTCGCCTTTTGGCGGTTATAAACAGAGCGGCTACGGGCGCGAACACGGCCATGCCGCGCTGGAATTGTACACCGAGGTGAAGAGCGTCTGGACGAAATACGACTAGAGTTCCCCGCTTGATTCGCCTGCTATACTAGAAATAGGCATTGCTGCCGAGTATAGTGTAGGTTTCAAGGGAGGAATCTGGGTATGGCTATCGGTCACGTTATTTCTACGCTTCTTCCTGACGGCGAAGAGGTGATGGGGCCAGAGGTACTCCTCTGGCATTATCCCAGAAACGACATTGTGAGCGGTTCACTTCTGACGGTGGAGAGTAACCACTTTTGTGTCCTGAAATCACGGGGAGCGGTTATCTATATTTATGAGACCGGCCAGTACCCCGTCGTGACGCCTGAAAAGCCGCTCCTGGGTTCCTTCCAGCGGGCCTTCTATGATGGTCAAAGTCCCTGGCAGTATGAGGCGCTGTACATCAACCGCGCTAAGCTGGTGGTGAAAACGACTGGTTTTGCGCTCTCGCGCGAGATGGCCGAGATGAGCTACGATGTGGATTATTATATCCACGTCAACAGCCAGCAAGACGCGATGCGTCTGGTGCAGCATATGCCCTATCGCGGCCACACGCTGACGACGGCTGAGGTGAATGTCTATGCGGGGCCAGTAGTCGAGCAGGCGATCAACCAGATCGTTCAAGTCACGCCGTTGGAGTCGGTGAATGAAAAGATTCATGATCTGACGCAGATCGTTTTTCAGCATCTCCAGCAGTTTTTGCAGGGCTATGGTATTAGCCTGGATACGGTGAAGGTGCTGGTCTATCCACGCGACGAGCGTATGCGCTCGTTGATTTCGCTCAAGGCATTTGGCTTGAGCGAGGTTGAGGCAGTACGCTATTACACGGCGATGTTGATGGCGCAGCACGGCATCATCTCTGCGCCCAATATGGCGGTTGGGCAGCCCTTTACTATGGCGGCCATGCCGACGCTTTCAACTGCTCAAATCGGTGCAGCGGTCTCTGCTGGCAATTCAGCGCCAGCCCCACAGGCGCATCCAAGGCAGGCGAGCCAATGAACATGTACCCTCCGGGTGGCGGTCTATCCAACGATCCGGTGGTGCAGGCGCTGCAACTGGCGCTCTCCGGCTTTGGCTACAACTTTTATAACACGCAGAACCAGGCGCGCTCTGATGATCTTCTGGTGCGCGGCAAAGCCAGCGGCTATCTCAGCGATGCGGTTACTTGCTTGATGACCCTGGCGGGCGAGTATCAAGTGCGGCATATTCCGCCGCTGACACGCGAAAATCCCGACCCGCCGCGAGAGGCGCTGGCGGCTGTCCAGGGTATCCGCGACTTGCAGCAGGAGATTGCTGACCTGGAGGGACGTGTCCGAGGCATGGCTGTGCCAACTGCTGACCGCATCTGGGGCCGGTTTCGCCAGGAATTGATGACACTGCGCCAGCTTCTGCAATTCGATCTGGACCTGGTGCGCGGCGCTGAGGTCATCTATCAGCAGGCGAGCAATGCAAATGCCGATAGCTGGACAAGCGCCTACGCACAGGAGGTTCGCGCGATGGTGCGCCGACTGAATCAGATTGCTCAGGCCCGCGAGCAATTTCTGCGTGTCCCTTTATAAGTCAACTCTCTTTTCTTCGCTTCGTGAGAGCGCCAGCCGAAACCCATCAGAGCAGATGGCGGCTGGCGCTCTGCTCTGCACCACTGAGCATACCCCACTAGCTGTCGGCGTTCTGAGCAGGGATGATGAGACGCCCCTGGTCGGTTTCGTGCAAATGGGGCCGAAAGGTGTTTGCCATCGGCTCAACAGTCCGAACCCGGATAAAGTCCCAGGAGCGAGCAGGAAGTCTGACGAAAGGCAGGGCTATGGACATGACGTATTACACTTGTTCTAAATGGCCTGTGGCAAGTACTATCCTTTATGGAAATGGTTCAGATGGGTACAACCTTTTCAGCCTTGCGCCGTAGAAGCAGATGGGCCAATCATACTGACCAGACGCCAGGGCCGGGCATGAGGAGAGGGCGGCTCTGGCGCAGCAGATAAAAGAAGGGACAGACGCAAACGCATGACGTACTCTGAGGAACAGACAACCTTACAATCAGGCGGCGCAGCAACGACTATGGCGCCTGCGTTGGAAGCCAGAGACATTCACAAATCATTACCCCTGGGCGGCAACCGAATCGAGATTCTCAGGGGCATTGACTTGCGTGTGAATAAAGGCGAGTTTGTTGCCATTATGGGGCCTTCCGGTTCTGGTAAGTCTACCCTGCTGGGCATCATTGCCGGATTGGATAACCCCACGAGCGGCCAGGTGTTGATTGATGGGATCGACATCACGCGCATGAGCGAGAGCCAGCTAGCGAAAGTTCGCAATCAGAAGATAGGGATGGTCTTCCAGGCATTTAATCTTATCCCGACACTGACCGCCCAGGAGAATGTGGAGATTCCGCTCTATGTGGGCAAACACGAGGGGAGCGCCAGCGCGCGAGCCAAAGAACTGTTAGGGCTGGTGGGATTAGGCCATCGCCTGGGGAATCGGCCCACCCAGCTTTCCGGCGGCGAACAACAGCGGGTAGCTGTGGCGCGGGCAATGGCGACGAATCCAGCGATCATCATTATGGATGAGCCAACCGGCAATCTGGACCAGAGCAACAGCGACAATATTTTGCAAATGATTCGAGGCTTGCGCGAGCAGACGGGGACGACGTTCATTATTGCGACGCATGATCCTGATGTGGCTGCCTCGGCTGATCGCTCGGTTCGCATTGTGGATGGTCTGGTGGCGGCTGCCGTCGAATAATCAGGAGTATGTAAAAAGCCTCTCCTTGAAGAGATGGAGCAGAGATCATGAAGGCCGGGTTCTACTGGTCGTATCCAAGTCGCTCACTGGCGCGCGGAGGGCAACGAACGCTGCTGGCGATCTTTTGTATCGCGGTGGGAGTGCTGGCGATTGTGGCATTGCAGCTTGTGGGCAATATGGTCAACGATGGGCTAACAAGTAATATTCGGGCAGGCAACGGCGGTGATATTTCTGTTCGCAGCGATATTGTACCGCTCACAGCCGAGCAGGTTACGACGTTTGACACTCTCAAATCACAAAACGAGATTACTCAATATACCGCTGTTGCTGAATCGCAAGCGCAGAGTATTGACAACGACGGGCAGTTTCAATTCTACAACCTGGCGGCGGTAGACCCACAGGTCTTTCCACTGGCGGGTGTGCCTACCTTCACAAATCCTCCCAATGGGAGCCTGGCGTCGCTCTTAACGGGCAATAATCTGGTCGTGACTCAGAGCCTGCTGATGACCCTGGGCGCGCAGGTGGGCGATACCATCACGATTCATGCGGGGGATGGGCGTGTTGTAACCGGCACGATTGTTGGTGTCATTGAAAATGGCGGGCTGTTCCAGGGAGATGAGGCGCTGGTGTCTCTGAATTCGTACAAGGCGCTGCCTGGCGCTTCTAATCAGCCCGTTTCCTATAACGCGATCTACGCGGATGTTCCCGATCACAGCGATGAGAACGCTGACGCGGCCAAGCAGAGCATCCAGAGTGCTCTGCCGCTGGCGACGGTGACGACCACGAAAGATGCCTTGCAGCAGAATGAGGATCAGGTACAGTTGATTCGCTATTTCCTCCAGGTGGTGGGCCTGCTGGCGCTGTTGATCGGGGGCGTGGGCATCATCAATACCATGCAGGTCTTGCTGCGCCGCCGCCAGACCGAGATCGCCATGCTCAAGACGGCGGGCTATCAGCGCCGCGATCTCTATCTGCTCTTTGGAGTCGAAGCCGGATTGCTGGGCATTGCTGGCGGCATCGTGGGAGCGGCGGCTGGTGTTGGCGTCAGCTTCCTGGTGAAGAGCCTGGTGGAACAGTTGTTTAGTATCGCTTTGCCCGGGAGTATTGATCCCGTGACGGTGGTTTCCGGGGTGGCGATTGGCTTCTTCACTGCGTTGATCTTTGGCCTGCTGCCGATTGTGCAGGCCAGCCAGATTCGGCCTGTGGAAGTGCTGCGCGGGATAGCCGAGCGCAGGGGCGGAACAGGGATCGCGGTGTCCATTTTGCTTGCCGTCCTGCTGGCAGTGCTGTTCTTTTTCCTGGCGCTGAGCATTCTGAAGAGCGTGGGCGTGGCGCTTGGCCTGGTGGCTGGCGCGGGCATCTTCTTACTCTTGCTGAGCCTGGCCTTTACGCTGATCGCGTTCATCATTGGGAAGCTGCCTGTGCCGGAGCGTTTCTCTTTGTGGTTTGTGCTGCTGATCGGTGGGGCGCTGCTCATCTCTGCTGCCATCACTCTGGCGATACCAGCGTTTGGCGTTCTGTTCCTGGTAGTTTCTTTGCTGGGTCTGGTGGTGGTTATCTTGCCGCGCACCTGGAAGTCAAATGTGAAGATGGCGCTCCGCAATATCGGGCGGCAGAAGATTCGCACCTCGACGACGATGGTGGCGCTCTTTGTGGGCGTTTTTGCTATCGGGCTGATTTTGACGCTGGGACAGAATATCAAGGATGAAATTAATTCCGCTCTCTCCACACAATTGAAATATAACTCGTTTCTCCTGGTGGGGAGCGCGGATAAAGCGGCAGTGGATCAGAAGCTGGCGCAGATTTCGGAGATCCAGGGGCAGACGGTGAACGCTGTTGCGCAAGACATCCCGCTGGCGGTCAACAATGTTGATATTGGGACGTTTCTGCAAGGGGTCTCTGATGCTGGTTCCAGCAGCAGTGTAGGGCGCCAGGGCGCGATCTTTTTCCTGAGCGGAGTCACCGGCTACGATCTTGCCCAGGGAACTGTTCCCGATACGAAGATCGTAAAGGGGTTCCAGGCCAGTCAGGTTGGTCGTAATCTGATTGCGCAGGATGCCAGCCCGAACCCTGACGGCAGTTATAACGTGTTGATGCCGCAGGCTGCCTCGCTTGGTCCGCTCAATCTGAAGCTGGATGATCTGGTGAAGGTGGGCAGCCGTGACGGCAAAACAACAGCGACGCTAAAAGTGGTGGGGTTCTACCCGACGAGTTTTACCGGTACGAATCTGCCGATCTATGGCGCGAATAGTCTGGTGAATACGCTGAGTGGTGGCAATCCGCTGTACGTGTATTCGCTGAAGCTCGATCCCAATCAGGCGCACGATACGCTCCAGCAGATACAAAAAGCTGTGCCTTCGGTGCAGACATTCAGCGTGGTTGATTTGCTGGTCTTTATCAATGGCCTGCTGAACAACTTGATTATCCTGCTTACGGCGATTGCTTCACTGGCAATGCTGGCAGGCATCATCATCATTGCTAATGCGGTGGCGCTGGCGATGCTGGAGCGGCGTCGAGAGCTTGGTATCTTGAAGTCGGTGGGCTACACCAGCCGCAGTGTTCTCAGCGAGGTCTTGATGGAGAACGGCGTCGTTGGCTTTACCGGGGCGCTGCTGGCGATGCTGCTGGTGACGCTGGCAACGGTGGTGCTGGCGAAAGTGGTCTTTAAGATCACTCTGGGGGTTAGCGCGCCTATCGTCCTGGGGATTGTCCTTGCGACGGCGGTAATCTGTATGCTGGTGGCCTGGCTGGTGGCCTGGAACGCCACGCGCGTGCGACCACTTGAAGTCTTGCGCTACGAGTAATGCCCCATCTTCTTGTATGCTTGCGGATAGCACTGGCAGCGCCGCCTGGAAAGCGGCGCTGCCAGTGCTATTGAGAAGTCTTGTTTTCCCCTGGACGGCGAGCGGCTCTGGTGCTAGACTCTGGATGTCTCCTGAGATACTACGAACCCTCCAGTAGAGCCAACGTTGGCAGATTTCTGCGAGGCGAAACGATGGCAGAGTTAGCCGATCTTCCAGAGGATTCCTGGCAGCGCGTGGTTTGTCGCATCTGTGGGCATCGCTTTGCCGTTGCGGTTGAGGAATCTAAGGGCGCTTCGGTGTTTCTCTGCCAAGCCTGCTCCATTCTGGTAGAGTGGTTTGGGCAGGAAGAAGCTCAGCCGACACCTGCGCCGCCAAAACCGATAAAGGCCAACAAGCCGCAAAAGCGAGCAGCTAAAGCGGAGAAGCAAGAACGCCAGAGAGATCAGCTAGCTTCTTTGCTGGAGCGTTGGGGTGATCTCTGGAGAAACAGCGAGGAGCAAGAGTGAAGTACCCCAGTGCTCAAGCACAGGGCTTCTACAAGGGCGTACCCTTGTGGGCCACTTCCTGGCCCGGCAACGTGGTTACAGGCACACCTGGCGGGCGTGACTCCGGCTCAAGTGTATCGCCTGGCGCCCGCGCAAAACGCTAGTGCTTTTACCCGTCGGAACGATTTACGACGGAACCCAGCGAAACACTATTCTCTTGTCAAGGTGCAGCACGTTGGACAGAGTATCGCACATGTGTTTAGGTCGTGCAAGGCCGCTTCTATCCCTAGCCCTGAAGGGCAGGGTTTTACGCGGCCCTTGATAATATCACATCCGCGTGAAGCGGAGGGTTGTCCCTGTAGCGCCGCCTGGAAGGCGGCGCTACAGGGACAACCCTAGTGACCCAGGAAGGCTGCCAAACTCTGAGCGCCAATCTGGGACTGGGTGAGGAAGAACTGGGTCAGGATGGTGACTACGATAATGCCCACCGTAGAAACGGCCAGAGCCGTGTTCAGAGAAGGCGTGCTGCTAATACGCTCCTCTTTCAGCGGGGGCTTTACAAACATGGCGTAAACGAGGTACCCGTAGTATCCCATCGAGACCAGGCTATTGAGAACGGCGATGACTACCAGCCAGGTCAGTCCTTGCTGCCAGGCAGCGGCAAAGAGGAAGAATTTGGCGATGAATCCGGCCATTGGGGGTACGCCCGCCAGCGAGAGCAGGCAGACAGACGTTCCTACAGCGAGCCAGGCGTTTCTGAAGCGCAGTCCGTTGAAGTCGCGGATATTCTCTGTGCCGAGGATGTGACTCAGCGCGATGATGCCAGCGAAAGCGCCCAGGTTGGTGAGGACATAGATAAAGAGGAAGAAGAGCGCGCTGCCCGTCCCAGCAGAGTTGTTTGTGCCAACGCTGGCGGCGAAACCAACCAGTATGTAGCCAGCCTGGCCGATGCTGGAATAGGCCATCATGCGCTTTACGTTTGATTGGACAATGGCGACCACGTTGCCGAGCGTCATGGTTACGACGGCGATGACTGCGATGAGCATAACAAAGGTCTGGCCGTTAGATGGCCCCAGGTTTCCATCAATGAAGACGCGAATCAGGGCCGCAAAGCCAGCCGCCTTTGACCCGACTGAGAAGAAGCTGACTGCCGGAGTGGGTGCGCCCTCGTAGATGTCGGGCGCCCAGGTATGGAAAGGGACCGCCGAGATTTTAAAGCCAAAACCGGCCAGCACGAATATAGCCGCCATGAGCAGGAGAATGTTACCGTCGGCAAAGCCCCTGGTGATCGTGGCCTGAGCAATGCCGTGAAGATCGGTTGTGCCGGTCAGCCCATAAAGCAGCGCAAAGCCGTAAAGCAGGATGGCCGAAGACATAGCGCCCAGAAGGACATATTTGACGGAGGCTTCAGCAGAGCGATCATCGTTACGCAGCAAGCCAGCCATGACATAAAGCGGTATGCTGGCAAGTTCCAGTGAGATGTAGATGGTGATGAGTTCGCTGCTGCTTGCCATGAGCATCATGCCAGTGACGGAGAGCAGCAAGAGCGCGTAGAACTCGCCAGCCGAACGGACGTATTTGTTCACGTAGTCATAGGAGATAAGCAGCATGACCGCCCCGATCAGCAAGAAGAGCAGCTTGAAAAAGATAGCATACTGATCGACGATAAGCATGTTAAAGAAGCCATGCGGGTCTTGCGGAGGGTTCGCCGCCAGCGCAAAGGTGAAGCCAGCGGGAACGGCCAGCCCCAGCAGGGCCGTTAGAACGACTACTATGCGACGTTTGACGACCAGATCGAGAAAGATGACTACCAGCGCCAGAATGGTGAGGCTCAATTCCGGCGAGAGCAGCCAGATGTCATTATTTGCAATTGGCACAGCACGACCCCCTTAATGAGCGATAACCGCCAGGGTATGAATAATCTGGCTGACGCTTGGCTGAATAATATTGACGATAAGCCCAGGGAAGATGCCGAAGAGCAGGATGACCGCGACCAGCGCGACCAGCGGCGCTACCTCCAGGTTGGTGGCATCAGTCAGCGCCGCCCATTTCGCGTTAAGCGGACCATAGAAGGCGCGCTTGAGCATCCAGAGCAGATAGCCCGCCGTGAGAACGATGCCGAAAGCGCCAAGAATGGTCCAGGTTGTCAGGATCGGGAAACTTCCGGTAAAGACGAGATATTCGGCAACGAAGCCGCTGAGCGCGGGCAGACCTAGCGAGGCGAGACAGGCAATCGTGTAGATGGTGATCAACCTGGGCATACGCTGCGCGATGCCGCCAAAGATGTCAATCTCGCGCGTATGGGCTTTCTCATAGAGTACACCGACGCAGAAGAAGAGCAGGCCCGTGATACTGCCATGTGTGAACATCTGGAGGGCTGCGCCGGTCAGCGCGGCTTGCTGAAAAGCGAAGAGGCTGGGGTCGCCCGCTGCGGCTGCGGCTGCCGCTACGCCCAGCAAAACATAGCCCATATGGCTGACACTGGAGTAGGCGATCATCTTCTTCATGTCGCTCTGAATCATCGAGACACCCGCGCCATAGAGGATGTTGACAGCGGCCAGACCACCAAGCCACCAGGCGAGATCGTGCGCGGCAAACGGGAAAAAGCCGAGGCAGATGCGAATCAAGCCATAAGCGCCCATCTTCAGCAGCACGCCCGCCAGCAGCACACTGACGGCGGTCGGCGCTTCGGTATGGGCGTCGGGGAGCCAGGTATGGAATGGGAACATTGGGATTTTGACAGCGAAACCAAAGAAAATGAGCAGAAACGCCAGCAACTGCGCGGTGATCTGGATCGGCCCCAGCGACAGGAAACCGACCAATTGATGGGTTGACTGGGAAAGCAGGATCATGTTGGCGGTATAGGTTCCGGTCTGAGCGCCCTGCTCGAAATAGAGCAGCAGGATACCCGCCAGCATGATTGAGCTGCCCAGCAGGGTGTACAGCAGGAACTTCCAGGCGGCGTACTCGCGGCGCAGGCCGCCCCAGACAGCGATCAACAGGAACATGGGGATCAACTCGACTTCCCAGAAGAGGAAGAAGAGGATGAGGTCGAGCGCACAGAAAACGCCCATCACGCCCGTTTCCAGCAGAAGGATCAGGGCCATATAGTCTTTGGTACGCTTTTCAATATGCCAGGAGCCGATCACAGCCAGAAAGCTGAGCAGGCCATTCAGGATAATCATTGGGAGGCTGAGGCCATCTGCCCCCAGGAAATAATCCACCTTGAACTGGAAGCTGGAGCCAAGCTGGATGTTTATCCAGGGGCTAAAATCAACCCAGCGCAACGTACTTGAACTGGCAATGCTGGTGTTATCCCATTGCTGTCCAAAGAGGAGGGCAAGCGTCAGGACAAAAACCAGCCCTGACACGATAGCTGCTGCCCACTTTGCCAGGTCGTTCCGCTTGCCAGGTATCAGAAATAGCCCAATCGCTCCGGCAGCGGGGAGAAAGACAATTAACGTGAGAAGTAAGTGAAATTGTGTTTGCACGACTCTACAGCCCCCTATTAATTCCCTTTCAGGACAACGAAAAAGACGACGATCACGAGAACGAGCGCGCCGCCAAAGATCGCTGCCGCATAGTTCTGCACCCGGCCAGTTTCGGTGCGACGGAAGATATTGCCACTGGTCCTGATGACGACGGCTGAGCCATCAACGACACCATCAATGACGTAGCGATCAAGCGCCTGCGCGGCATAGGAGAGGCCAAGCACGATGTAGCGGATGATCCAGCCGTAGAACTCGTCAATATAGTATTTATTGAGCAGCACGCGGTACACGAAAGCGCCCAGCGCATTGCGTGTGAGCGCGTTGGCTGGAACTGCCTGAACGCCATACACCAGCCAGGCGCCTCCTATGCCAAGCAGCGCAACAGCGACGCCAACCCATGTCAGAGCCGCTGTAAAGGGGTTCTCGAATGCTGCTGCGGCTGGATTGCCGGTCAGGAACGCCGGGAAATTGGCGGGCCACCCCCAGAAACCCGCGAGGACGGTTGGAATTGCCAGGGCAACCAGTGGCCCCCACATGACAAACGGTACTGTATGCGGCGTGCCTTCACCGCGATACTCGCCGCCCCAGAAGCCGCCAAACCTGCCGCCCCGCCCGCCAAAGGTGAGGAACCAGAGCCGGAACATATAGAAAGCGGTCAGGCCAGCCGTGAAGAGGGTCATTCCATAGAGGATATAGTTCCCTCCGTGATCCTGACCATAAAGGTAGGCTTCACCGATGATGCCATCTTTGCTGAAGAAGCCTGCTAGCGGCGGGATGCCGGAAATGGAGAGCGTTGCCAGCAGGAACGGTACAGCGGTCCACTTCATGTAGGGCGCCAGACCGCCCATCTTGCGCATATCCTGCTCGGAGATAGCGTGAATGACACAGCCGGACCCCAGGAAGAGCAAGGCTTTGAAGAAGGCATGGGTGAAAAGATGGAACATGCCAGTGGCGTTGGTTGGTCCAACGCCAAGGCCCACAAACATATAGCCAAGCTGGCTCACGGTCGAGTAGGCCAGCACGCGCTTGATGTCGTTCTGTACCAGGCCAATGGTGGCGGCAAAAAGCGCGGTAAAGCCGCCCACGTAGGCGACAACTTCGAGGGCTTGTGGGCCAGCGTGGTCGTGGAAGATCAGGAAGGTTCGCGCGACCAGATAGACGCCAGCAGCGACCATTGTGGCGGCGTGAATCAGCGCGCTCACGGGTGTTGGGCCTTCCATCGCGTCCGGCAGCCAGGTATGCAGCGGGAACTGAGCGGATTTGCCCACCGCGCCACAGAAGATCAAGATCATTGCGACGGTTAGCAAGGCAATGTCAATATTTCCAGCCTGGGCGTTGATGGCACTGAAGGAGAAGGTGTGGAAGTTGAAGAAGAGGATCAGGATGCCAATCAGAAAACCGAAGTCGCCAAAGCGGGTAGTGACGAACGCCTTGAGGGCCGCTGGCGGTGGATCGTGCCGCTCGTACCAGAAGCCGATCAGCAGATAGGAGCAGAGGCCCACCAGTTCCCAGCCAATGTAGATAACCAGGAAGTTATCGGCCAGCACCAGGATGAGCATCGAGACGGTGAAGAGCGAAAGCCAGGCGAAGAAACGGGAGTAGCCGGGGTCGCCCTCCATATAGCCTTGCGAGTAAATCTGGACCAGCATCGAGACGGTGGTGACGACGACCAGCATCAGGGCGGTCAGCGAATCAACGTGGAAGTTGATGGGATAGTTGAGGGTACTGCTGAAGGAGAACCAGGTGTAGAGGGAAATGGTTCTGCCATTGGCCTGAAGGCTGCTGCCGCCGGTAATGAACTGGATCAGGATAATCAGGGAGATAACCCAGGCAATGGTGACAGCGACGATACTCGTATAGCCGCTCATTCTGGCCCAGAAGGGGGTTTGGCCGCCATGCTCCCCCGCGCCATGCGCGCTGTGTGAGCCATCCTCGCGTGTGGCGCTGCCAGCCGGACGGTGATCTCCATGAGCAGCCTGCGAGGTATCGGCGTCATGGCCGCCAGTGTGTGTGCCAGGCTGATCGGTTGGCTCGTGACTTGCGCTTTCGGCTTCTTCGTGGGCCAGGCCAGAGGGATAGCCGATATTGGCTGCGCCTGCTGGAACAGCCACAACCCTGCGGCTGCGCACATCCATGACTCGCGTAAAGAAGACGATAATAACGAAACTTGCTAAGGGGAGTGCTGGAATAAGCCAGGCTTGATCTATTACACCCATAAGCTAGCTAACCTCTCATACGTATTTTGGTGGTTAGGCGCGACGTTGCGCTCAACAGATACGGTATTACCATTTCATCATGTTGATGTCGCTGACATCAATGGTGTTGCGCCGTCGGTAGATAGCGATAATGGCGGCTAACGCCACCGCTGCCTCGGCTGCCGCAACAGTGATAATAAAGATGGCGAAGATTTGTCCGGTAAGAAGGTTCGCAGTTGGCTTATTGAAATAGGCGAAAGCTACCAGTGTGACGTTGACGGCGTTGAGCATAATTTCGATGCTCATCAACACGGCAACGGCATTGCGGCGGGTGAGCGCGCCAAAAAGCCCGATGCAGAATAGCACTGCTCCCAGGACCAGAAAATGCCCCAGCGTAAGGGGATAGAAGATGGAACCAATATCACCTGAAACAAACGGGGTCATTTTTAATCCTCCCTGCCGATGGCGATAGCCCCTACAATAGCAACGAGCAACACCAGGGAGGCTATTTCAAAGGGGAGTACATAGCTATACCCGGATGGGCTATAGAGAAGCTGCCCGATGCGAAGGACGTTGTTTATGCTGGTACTTATGAATGTGCTATCGGCCTCTGGATGAAGCTGCGAACCTGGGGTGAACATGGCGAAGATGATGCTGGCTCCCAGCAGTACGCAGACGATGGCCGCAGGCCAGAGTTGTTTGTTCGCCGGATTGCTCTGGCGCGACATGCTGTGGCGTGTGAGCATGATGGCGAAAAGGATCAGAATGGTAATTGCGCCCGCGTAGATTAGTATCTGCACAATAGCGATAAACTCGGCGTTGAGCAAGATAAAGATGCCAGAAGTCGCCCCGAAAACGAGGACGAGAAAAAGAGCGGCGTGAACGATGTTGCGGCGCAAGACCACTGCCAGCGCCGAGCCGACCAATAGCGCGGCGATAACCCAGAACGCTATGGTGGCGATCACAGAAAGCATGGTTTGCCTCCAACGGGCGAGCGGAGCGTCTGATCGAGCCATATTGGTTTGGGTTCCTCTACGCTCGCCGCAAGGTAGTCTCCTTAAGAGGTGATGTGGGAAGGCGGCCAGGTGATAACGACTCCGCCGATCAGTGGGATCAGCGGAGGAAGTCAGGCACTTACGGCTGCTGCCGTCGTAAATTGTACCACGCGCTGTCAAAAACGTCTCGTAACTACCGAGCGGCCCAGCGTTCCACGCGCGATGTGCGGTGGGATGCGCCTGGATACGAGCGGTGCTCATAACGCTTGTAGGACGCCCCGGCATAATTTGTGCGAACCCATGCCAGGCGCAATCTGGCTTCCAGTGAATATGATCATTGAGAGAGGACAGGACCAATAGATTTTTCTTTCTCTCCCTCTGGTGCGAAGCATAGCCCTCTGACCCAGGCAGGCCCAATACCAACTCAGCGGCTTGGTGAAGGAATCTTCTGGTTTTTTATCGCCACAACCATTTTTCTTGCCTTGCTTGAGGCGCACGCGCATGTGAAAGCCCCGCTGCCACATTCAGCGGCCTGGGTAGGGGTGTTTGTCTTGTATTACGCGCTGCGCTCTACGTGGAGGCTTCCTGGTTGGTTGCGCTGGCGTTACCCTGCTCCACCTCAGCTTTTGCTCGATCTGGCGGTTATTACTATCCTGGTATCGCTCAGCGGCGGGTGGGCAAGCCCACTCTATCTGCTTTATTTAGGATGGGCTGTCGCTTTGCTGGATGAGTCATCAACGATGATATGCCTTTGTTTCGGCGGGTTAGCCTGTAGCGCCTTCGCGCTCGGTGTTCTGCTGACGCCTCACCAGCCATTTTCGGCGCTGCAAATCACTTTGCTAGCTGAACACGCGCTGCTCTTGTTGATAGTTGCGCTGGGAATAAGTGGTATCAAGGTCTATATCAGGCACACGAAGGCTAGCTGGGAAGCTGAGCGCCGCCAGTGGGAGGCGCTGCGCCAGACGGTATTCTCGCAGCTTTCCCATGAATTGTATACGCCGCTAAGCGCGATTAGCGCCAGCGTTTCGCTGCTCGCTGGCGGCGTGCATGAATCCAGGGCTGAGCGCCGGGACAACCTTCTGCGGGTTATCGAGCGCAATTGCGCGCGGATGAATGTGTTGATTGATGATCTGCTTGCCCTGTGGCGCGAGCATCATCGCCAGCTTGAATGTATCCCCGAATGTCTGCATTGCCAGTCAGCAGCCGAATCCGTTGGGCAGATGCTCGGCCCGCTTCTGGAGGGAAAACGGCAGCGCCTGGTGATCGAGGCTGAGCCACAAGATGTTTGCGTCCTGGGGGATAGGCATCGGCTTGAGCAGATTTTAGTGAATCTGCTGGTCAATGCGCAGAAGTATGCTCCGGCAGGGACGGCTATCAGGTTGACGGTGAACGGCCAGGAGCGCGAAGTGTTGTTTGGGGTACACGATGAAGGGACAGGTGTGCCGCTGGAAGAACAGGGGCATCTTTTTGAGTGGTTTTATCGAGGGGCCAATAGCCAGGCTCCCTCGCGCGGCTTCGGTATTGGGCTGGCGCTGGCGAAAGCACTGGTTGTTTTGCAGGATGGACATATCTGGGTGGAGAGCGTCTCTGGAAAGGGCAGCGCGTTTTATTTTACGCTGCCTGCTGTTGATTCAGGATAAGCTATGCGTATCTTGCTTGCTGATGATGAGTGTGATTTGCTTGAGATTACTTCGACGATTTTCCGCCTGCACTGGGCGCAAAGCGATGTCCTGTGCGCCTCAGATGGGGAAGAGGCGCTGGGGCGATTCTTTGATGATGCGCCAGATTTGATGATTCTGGATGTGGCGATGCCGCGCCTCAATGGGCTTGATGTGCTGCGGCGTGTTCGCCAGGTGAGTAATATTCCTGTTATCTTGCTGACGGTGAAAGGGGCCGAGTTAGATAAGGTGCGCGGGCTGGAGTTGGGAGCGGATGATTATATTACCAAGCCGTTCAGCCACCTGGAACTGCTGGCGCGCGTGCGAGCGGTGCTGCGCCGGGCAGAGATGATTGCGCCGACGGATCGAGCACCTTCGTTTTGCTGCGAGGCTTTTCGGATGAATTATGATTGCCGCGAGGTGAGTGTTGCTGGCAGGGTCATCGATCTGACGCCAACGGAGTATAACCTGCTCTATCTGCTGGTGCGCAATGCCGGGCATATCCTCACCCACGAGACGCTGCTCAAGCATGTCTGGGGTGAGGAGTATGCAGGCGAACTGGATTATCTGAAAGTCTATATCCGCCGCCTGCGGGGCAAGATCGAACCAAACCCGGCTCATCCGTACTATATCCTGACTGAGCGAGGGCTGGGTTATAAGTTCCGCAGGGCAGCGCATTAGTTCAGGCTATGGGCGCATCCATGATTTACGAAGAGCGAGCGCCTTTATAGGCTATAGGCTGCCGGCGTGGACCATCAGACCGCCGTCAATGAAGAAGGTGGTCCCGGTTACGTAATCTGCCGCGTCTGATGCCAGCCAGACGGCCAGTCCTGCTACATCTTCCGGCTTGCCGATGCGCCCCAGCGGAATGGTACTCAAGAGGGCCTGGACCTTCTGGGGGTCTTCCAGAGTGTGTTTGTTAATCGGGGTGGCGATAGCGCCAGGGCCGATGCCAACGACATTGATGTGATGCGGGGCTAGCTCGTCGGCTAAAGTGCGGATGAGCATGCGTAAGCCGCCCTTTGCCGCGCAATACGCGGCGTTGCCAGGCATGGGCAGGTCTTCGTGAACGGATGAGATGTTGATGATTTTGCCCTTCTTGTGTTTTATCATCTGGCGCGCGGCAGCCTGGGCAACAAAGAACGGGCCTTTCAAGTCTACCGCAAGCTGTTGGTCCCATTGTTCTTCAGTGACTTCGAGAAAGGGTGTGGGCATTTCAATACCAGCATTGTTTACTAAAATATCCAGCCGCCCAAATTTCTCAACTGTTGTCTGCACCAGACGTTCGATGTCGGCAACTTTGCTGACATCGGCTTGAACGGCGATAGCGCGTCCGTGTCCGATCTCCCGGCATACATGCTCGGCTGGTTCCCGATGGTGAAAGTAGTCAACCGTGATGTGAGCGCCTTCGCGGCCAAAAGCGCGCGCAATCGCTTCGCCGATACCTAGCGAGCCTCCTGTGACCAACGCCACTTTTCCTGCAAGCTGCATAAACCTGGTACTCCTTCCTGCGCTATTACGTTTTCTCACTTCTTGAGATTATACCTTCTCACTTCTTGGAAGCAATGAACTCGCAAAGTCTCTACCTCTTGAGGTTGAGGCGAGACTTGTCGCAAGTAAGCATTTGGCCCTATGATTTTAGATAGCCAGGGTCCGAGGCGATGCAAGCCCTGATCGGCGGCTTATGATATAATGCTGCTGATGCGAACTCTCCAGTGGACTTTTACGCCGCGAGGCGCATGTTACATCAGCTTTAAGAATGGAGCCTCCCTGACGGGGGAGAAGAGCTATGTCGAGGAAACTTACCAGCACGCTTCTTTTGTTTGCCATTAGCGCAGGCTTTTTTGTCTTTGGTATTACGCATATTTTCGCTGCGAAAGACGCCGAAGATTACATTATTTATTCGTTATATCTGCTGACCGCGCTGGTGGCCTTAGTCGCGGTGCTGCGCTTGCCACGCAAGAGCGAGTGAGGATGGGGCGAGGAAGCGCAGCCGCAGAAGGTTAGGCATGACTGAAAGTGATCTGACAACGGGGTTGGTGATCCGACAGGCAACGTTCGATGATATTCCCGCAATAGAAGCTTTAGATCGCTATGGTACTTCTCCGCTTCGTAATATTCATCACGACCTTCAGAAGTATTTTGGTTCGCTTGATCCCAGTATGCACGAGCGCAACCTGATTTTTCTTGCGGAGGCTGATGCTGTGGCTGTTGGCAAGGCGGAACTGGTGCTGGCGCCAGCGACGCTGCCTACACAGGTGGGCTATATCAAGCGCGTGGTGGTTCATCCCGACTATCGGGGGCATGGCATTGCTCATCAACTGATGAAAACGCTCATTGCGTTTAGCCGCGCCGAAGGTATCAGCTTTCTTGACCTGCATGTGTTTGAGCAAAATCTTCCTGCTATTCGTCTTTATGAGTCGTTAGGTTTCCAAGAAGGGCATCGTGAAATCTACTATCGCCTTCACCTTCAGAATGAACCGTGAGAAGGAGCTGTGAGACTATGCCAGGCGATGTGATGTCTCCCGCCTCGAAGATGGTTTCCGAGGCGTCTCACCTTTCTATTGCGCGCGGAGAAGGTTTCCCTGGCCGCCGCCTGCGCCGCCTCCGGCGCACAGAGACGCTGCGCCGAATGGTTCGGGAAACCCGGCTTTCTGTCGATCAACTGATCTTTCCGCTGTTCATTGCGGAGACGGTGCGCCAGCCTCAAGAGATCGCTTCTATGCCGGGGCAGTATCAGTGGCCGGTGGATGGGTTGGAGCGCGAGATCGCGTCTGTTGTCAGCCTGGGCATTCCAGCAGTGCTGCTTTTTGGTATCCCTGCGGAGAAGGACGAGTTTGGTTCACAGGCTTATCATCCTGAAGGGATTGTGCAGCGGGCGATTCGCACTATTAAAGCGCAGGCGCCAGAGTTGGTCGTGATTACCGATGTGTGCTTCTGCGAATATACCAGTCATGGTCATTGCGGCGTGGTGGTGAATGGCGAGGTGCAAAATGACGCGACATTGCGCTTGCTGGTCCGCGAGGCGCTTTCACATGTGGAGGCTGGCGCTGATATGGTTGCGCCGTCGGATATGATGGATGGACGGGTTGGCGCTATCCGCGCCGCGCTGGATGAACATGGCTTTAGTCAGACGCCGATTATGGCCTATTCGGCCAAGTATGCGTCGGGCTTTTATGGCCCGTTCCGCGAAGCGGCGGAATCTACTCCGCAGTTTGGAGACCGCCGGGCCTATCAAATGGACCCACCCAATACCCGCGAGGCGCTGCGCGAGATTGAATTGGATGTGCAGGAGGGCGCAGACCTGATTATGGTCAAGCCGGCCTTAGCCTATCTGGATGTGCTGGCGCGGGCGCGCGAGCAGTTTGATCTGCCGCTGGCGGCTTATAACGTGAGCGGCGAGTATGCGATGGTCAAGGCGGCGTCCCGCAATGGCTGGATTGATGAGCGGCGGATTACGATGGAGATATTGACGGGTATCTGCCGGGCGGGCGCTGACCTCATCATTACCTATCACGCAAAAGACGTGGCGGCCTGGCTGGCTGAGCGTTAGGCGCTAAAGCGCACATCCAATAACAGCGGGAACCGGAAGCAGAGACTCTGCCGGTTCCCGCCTTTTTTGTGAGTGTGTCCTGCCAGGTACTCTTCTCGGCCAGAGTGTGACCTCTTTTCGCTGCTGCTCGTTCTTATCTGAGGGTGCGGCCAGGCATTTCCAGTGCGGTTTTGTAGATACGCTACATAGTTTAAGCATTGGAGCGCCCGGTTCGTGAGGCGGTACACTTTCTGGAGGACAAGGGCGCTTGACGTTTTTTCGGCGAACAGGCTTGATTCCTGGAATCTGGCCGTTACAATTAGGCGCATGGTCTTTTGGCAGGCAGCAACCTGCTGCTTCTGTGTCGGGCCAGGCAGATGATTTGATTGATGAAGCCTCTTCCACGCATCTGCCGCTGCGTCTGCTGCTGCTGGGGTTGGCGATTGGGCTTCAAGCGTATCAAGAGATCCCCTCTGAGTGGACGCGCGGGGCGTTTGGCCTTGCAGGCGCGGAGACGGTTTCTTTCCTGATGATGGGCCTGAGCCTTATCGCTCTCTGCCTGGCGGTGAGTCCGCGCCTCCCAAAGCTGCTTGTTGGCAAGGTTGGTCGCGCGCTGGGGTGGGCTGCGCTGATAAGCTGCCTGATTTTAGCGATGCTGGGTCTGCGCCAGGTTGGCTTACTGGTGGTGGAGAGTTTTCAGCCGCCGGTCTATTTCAATGATGGGACGCTGCTGGACCATAACGCTGCGTATCTTTTGCTGCATGGGCAGAATCCATACACTAACTCGGATATTGTTGCTGCGATTCGGGACTATCACCAGTCTGCGGAGTTTACAACACCGCTCCAACAGGGGGCGCTGGCGCACCAGCAAGATTACCCTACCAAAGAGCAACTGCGGGCGCTGCTGGCGCAAGAACCCGTAGGGCAGCCTGATCAGGTGCTGGAGTTTGAGTCGCATGCCAGCTATCCGGCGCTGTCTTTTCTGGCGCTGGTTCCGCTGGTCTGGGCCGGTTTGCCAACGGTGTTACCTTTTTATCTCTTGTGTCTGGCGCTGCTCGCGGTGATCGGGCTGCGTTTTGTGCGGCGTGACTTACGCTGGTGGGTGGCGCTGCTCTTTCTGGCGGATTTGCCTGTGTTGAACTCGGTGCTGGCTGGCGATCTGGATATGTTCTATATCTTGCTCGTTTTTCTCGCCTGGCTGTTCTGGGAACGCTGGTGGGTGTCGGCGATCTTCGTCGGGCTGGCGATAGCCAGTAAGCAAAATGCGTGGTTTTATCTGCCGTTCTATTTGATCTTTATTTATCAACGCCTGGGTTTGCGGGATGCGCTGGTGCGGACGGGGTTAGCTGTGGCTTTGTTCCTGGCGGCCAACCTGCCCTTTATCGTGATGGATGGCTCCGCCTGGGTCGCGGGGGTGCTTGCGCCGCTGCGTGATCCGATGTTTCCAGAAGGCGCGGGACTGATCGCGCTTTCCGTCGGGAAGCTCCTGCCGTTCTTGCCGCACGCAGCCTATACAGTGCTGGAGGGGGCAGCGATGGTTGGGGCGCTACTCTGGTATTTTCGCTGGGGGCGAGAACGCCCCGAGGCTGCGATGGTGCTGGCGGTATTGCCGCTTTTCCTGGCCTGGCGCAGCCTGCCAACATATTTCTATTTCTGCGCGCTGCCAGCGGCGCTGCTGCTGGCCTGCGCTCGACGATTGACCACGCAAGAGGCTGATGAAGCCAGGGTGGGGACACCAACGATTGCAACAGAGTCAGCCCAGCTTGTTCTATCGGGGGAGGTATCATAGGGAATGGCAGTTTTGGCTCCTCGTTCAATGGAGACGCCCTTACTCAGACTGCGCTCGCTAGATGGGCGCGCGGGTTGGGTGCTTATGATAGCGCTCTGGTTGGTGACGCGGCTGATCTATCTGCTCAATGTGATGCTTGGGCATCATTACCCTGATGATGCTTTCTTTCTCTATGCGCAGCGCATCTCGGATGGCTTACTGCCATATCGCAATTTCCCTGTCGAATATCCGCCACTTGGGATGCTCTTCATTATTCTGCCGGGTCTGGCGCATGCGGGGCCGCTCACCGAATGGGGCTATGGCGCGAGCTTTGCGCTGGAGATGATGGCGCTTGATCTGTTGACATTGTTCCTGGTCATTCGTCTGGCAAAAGGGCTGATACCAGGGGATCGCTCCGGCCTCTATTCCGGTCTACTTTATACAAGCTTTGTGGCGGCCAGCGGGGCCATTGCGCAGAAGTTCGATCTGATTGCCGGAACCTTCTGCATGATTGCTGTGGTGGCCCTTATTCGTCGGCGGAATGGTCTTGCCTGGGTGATGTTAGTGCTGGCAACGCTGACCAAGGGCTTTCCTCTGGCGCTTGCGCCTTTGTTCGTTCTCTACCAATTGATGGAGGGGCGCGCGAGCTATCGTGGCCTCTATGAAGGGCTGCGCGCAACTCTGGCATCTGGCGCTGCGGTGTTGGCGCCGCTGGTTCTGATGGCTGGCTGGCAGCCTCTTCTCCACGCGGTTATCTATCATGTAGATCGTGGCGTAGAGATTGAGAGTATGTATGCGGGGCTGCTGCTGCTGGGTGGGCGTCTCTTTGGCCTTGCCACAGCAAGCTACGCGAATCCAGCCGACCTTTCGCGGGATATTCTTTCTCCGCTTAATTCGCTGGTAGATACGCTTGCCGTTCCTTTGGGAGTTATTCTCATCGGCTGGCTCTACTGGCGGTTTTACCGTTCCATCAAGGCGCGGCCTGAAGAGCGTGATACTGCGCTGGTCAGGACTACGCTGCTGGTGATGCTTGCCTTTATGATTACGTTTCGGGCGCTGCCAGGTCATTATCTGTTGGCGATTCTGCCGCTGGCGGCGATGGTTCGCTTCGAGGGCCGACGCCAGTCTATCTTTGTCTTGACGCTGCTGGGGGCGCTGCTGCTGGGCCAGTTGGAGACGGTGGTCTGGCCGCAATTGCTGGCAGGGCAGTGGGTTGGGATTCTGGCGCTTGTGCTGCGCAATGGGGCGATCCTGGCGAGTTTTGCCCTCTTGCTTGGTGGACGGATGCGGCGGTTCGTTCCTGGGGTAAGATCGGCCAATCGGATTATTACCAGAACATTGCCGAATCTTTCGTTGGGCTGGGCAGTCGAATCAGGCGCGCGCTCCTGGCAGCAGATGCCAGCGTCTTTCGACTCCTACAGGGGAAGAGCGATACCGCTCTCTGAGCAACATACGTATCTTGCCCAGCAGCGCAGTCAAATCATCTAGCCGTGTCGGTATGACAATCGGGCGAGTGAGCAGGCCAGGGCCATAAAGTACTCTCTGCTCACTCGCTCGACTGTTTTAGCGCCGAGTTCTTGTTCTGGCCGATGCCAGATACTTCCTGCTGTACGCTTCCTCTGGAAGAAGAAGCATGATCCGCAATGAATTGTAATGCCTCTGCTCTGGTCTGAATGATCCCATCAAGCTGAGCTTTACGCGCTTGTGCCAGTAAGGCTCCTATGGCTGCCCCCTTCATGAAGTCCAGGCGCGTTATGATCGTTTGCCCGTCAATGAGGGAAGGGGGAATGATGGAATCGCGCTCATAATGGTAAGCTTCGATGAGGTCAGTAAGTATTTGAACCTGCGCCAGCCAGCCGCCATCTGGAGGCTCCTGCTGGGGGGCGCTCATCTGAAGCGCGAGGCAGAAGCAGGCGAGGTCTACCCCTCGCTCGCCGAATCGCTCAAAATAATGTCGGGCCGCTATCCAGGGTTCGCTGCTCCCAGCCTGGGGCCGAGGCTCCACCTTCCAGGGAGATAAGCCTTCCTGAAGCAAGAAAACGATAAAAGCAGTGGCTCGCCGCCCCATAGTCAGTCGTTTTAATGCAGCCGCGATCAACCGTAGCTGCTCTGGTGGGTGGGGGCTTGCTGTGTTTCCTTCCAGGTGAGATGTTGGCGTTCCTCCTGCCTGGAGGAGAGCGGATAGCAATGCTGCTTGAAGATGTAGGACTGAGCGGGGATGCGCTCCACCTGGAGATTTTTTCCAACGCTTCTTGAAGGCCGGCCTGTTGCTCAACCGAAGGAGAGGAGCAAGTATCTGCTGCTCTATCTGTGTCAGTGAAGCGGCCTCTCCTTGCGATGCGGATATTAGCTTTGCCATGCAGGTTAGTGTTGACCAGGCGCTTCGGTCTGGACTCCAGTTCTTGGAACAATCAACCTGGTTGCCTGAGTCATAGAAGGCAGGAAAGATTGCAGGGAACAATTGATATGCAGCCAGCATACGAATAGCTTCTGCGACGTTGGGCAAGCTCGTCATCTGAAGGAGTTCGTCGCGGATACGCGCAGGAGTCACTCGGATGAGCAGCGGCGCGTCGCGGTGGAGGAGGCTGGCGGTAGATGGCTCGATGGATAGCTGGCGTCTGGCGCTTAAACGAATAGCGCGCAGCAGACGTAGCGGGTCATGTTGGAAAACGCCCGGCTGCACTGCCCGTAATGTGCTGGCGTGAAGATCGCGCCATCCATTGAATGGGTCAATGAGGGGCGCGGGTTTCTGCTGCTGGGTGGGTAATGTCGTTAGCGCAGCGGCTTCTTCCAGGGAGAGCGCCAGGGCATTGATGGTGAAGTCGCGCTGAGAGAGGTCATCGGCAATCTGTTCGCCATGCAGGGGCGCAATATCAATGATGAACCTGCTGTACGGTTTCTTATGGAGGATAACACGCTTTACGCCTTTTTCCAGACCCAGGGCAATATAGCGCCCTTTGAGTTCATCGGCCAGCGCGCGGGCGACCGGCTCTGGATTGCCGCGTACCGCAAGATCAAGGTCTTGAGGCTGCTGGCCGAGCAGCAGATCACGCAGAGACCCCCCTACCAGATAGCATTCGATAGATCGCTCCCGAAAAAACTGCTGGAGTTTCTGGAGGAGCAGGTCCAAATCCTTATTTCCCCTGGCGCAGTTCGGTCTTCAGCACTTTCCCGGTGGCATTTTTGGGGAGTCCTGCTGGCAGTGTGTAAAATTCGACGAGGTTGGGGACTTTGAAGGGCGCGACTCGTTCGCGCATGTATTCGATGACTTCTTCCCGCGTCAGTTCTTGCCCTTCGCGTGGCGTGACGCAGGCTTTGATGGATTCGCCTTTCACGGCATCACCAATGCCCACAACCGCCGCTTCGGCAATATTGGGATGAGCCATCAAGACCTCTTCTAACTCACGCGGATAGACGTTCAGGCCGCCTTTGATGATGACGTCCTTGGCGCGGTCAACGATGAAGAAATAGCCGTCTTCATCCTGATAGCCAAGGTCGCCGGTATACAACCAGCCGCTGCGAATAGTTTGCGCGGTGGCCTCTGGTAAATTGTAATAACCCTTCATGACGTTTGGACCGCGAATGGCGATCTCTCCAATCTGCCCGGCAGGAAGCGGCTGGTCTCTGGTGTCGTGGACCTGGACTTCAACGCCAGGGATAGGCAGCCCAATGGAGCCTGCTTTCTGGACACCCCTGGGCGGGTTGAAGACGGCTGCGGGTGACGATTCAGTGAGGCCATAGCCTTCAATGAGTGGAATGCCAAACTTGTCCTTGAAGGCACGCAGGATTTCGCCTGGTAGTGCTGCGCCACCAGAAACGCAGAGCCGTAAAGAGGAAATATCCTGTGTCGCCAATGGTGTTCTGAGCAGGAGCGCATACATAGATGGGACTCCGGCCAGGATAGTGACTTTGTGCTGCTGGATGGTTGGTAATAAGCGTCTTGGGTCGAATCTAGGCACGAGGACAATCGGCGCGCCAGCCAGCAATGGGGCAACCATACAGACCGTTGAGCCAAAAACGTGAAAGAGGGGCAGCACGCTCATCAATACATCATTGGGGGTCAGGTCTGCTAATTGGATGATGGCCTGGGCGTTGGAGAGCAGGTTGCGGTGGGTGAGCATCGCTCCCTTGGGCCTGCCGGTGGTACCGGAGGTATAGAGGATGACAGCCACATCATCCGGGGTTGGTTCGGCAATTGGTTCTGGCGCTTTGCCTGTGGCAATGGCAGCAGCGGCCTCTCCTAGAAATTGCTCAAAGCCGATCGTTTCAACATGGGCGGCCCCTGCTGGCGCGCTTGATGGGGCAGCGGTATCCCCTTCACTGGTGGGCAGGGATACAGAGATGAGCAGACGGGGATAGGCGTCTTCACCTATGGCTTGCTGGACCAGAGGCAGAACATCAGACCACACGACCGCCGCAGCGACCTGCGCATCGGTGAAGATATGCCGGATTTCTGGCGGGCGGTAGGTGGGGTTCATAGTAATGGCGATAGCTCCCGCTCGCATTGTACCGAAGTAGGCCGGCAGGAAGTGCGGGAAGTTGGGCAGGAGGATGGCTACCCGATCTCCTGGTTGAATGCCGCGCAGGCGCAGAGCCGCAGCAAAACCCTCGCTCTGGCGGGCAAGATCGCCGTAGGAGATGGGATGACCCTCGAAGAAAAGGGCAATTTCCTGGGCGCGGCTGCGAGCTACGCCCAGGAAGGTGGTCCCTAGAGAGAGCCTTGTGCCAGATGTGGGTGATTGCATGTGGCTTTCCCCTCAGCGCCAGGGGTTAGCCCTGGCACGTTAGCCCTCTCTTACACGGAGAGGGTAATTCCTGCAAACTGAGTGCGCAGGACTTTTTTATCGAACTTGCCTACGCTCGTCTTCGGTACTGCTTCGATGAAGAGAATCTCATCAGGCAGCCACCACTTGGCAACGCGCGGCCTTAGATATTCGATGACTTCTTCTTTGGTGATTTGATCTTTGAACTCTGGTTTCGGCACGACGCATGCCACCGGGCGTTCTTGCCAGGTTGGATGCGGCACAGCGATTACGGCGGCTTCTAGCACTTTGGGATGGCCCATGATTAAGCCTTCAAGTTCGATAGAGGAGATCCATTCGCCACCGGACTTGACCAGATCTTTCGTGCGGTCCAAAACCTGAATATAGCCTTCTTCGTCTATGGTGACTACATCGCCAGTGCGGAACCAGCCATCTACGAACTTGGAGGCGCTATCTTCGTCGTGATAGTAGGCTTGCGCAATCCAGGGGCCGCGCACCTGGAGTTCGCCGAATGATTGGCCGTCCCAGGGCAGTTCCTGGCCGGTAGCAAGATCGACTACTCGGATGTCAACACCGGCAACGGGGAAGCCCTGTTTGGTACGGATACGATTCTGCTCCTCGTTGGAAAGGCTCAGGTATTCCTTCTTGAGATGGCCCAGTGTACCCAGGGGCGACATTTCGGTCATACCCCAGGCGTGGACGATATTCAGGTTGTATTTTTGTAGCCCTTCGATCAAGGCAAGCGGGACGGCAGAGCCACCACTCAGAATGCGAGTTACGCTGGACATGTCAATTTGTTCTCTGGCGAGGACTTGCAGCAAGCCGATCCAGATGGTTGGGACGCCTGCGGCCAGCGTGACCCGCTCATCAGCGATGAGGTGGGCGATTTTGGCCGGGTCCATGAAACGGCCAGGGAAGACTTGTTTGGCGCCAATCATCGGCGCGGCGTGGGCCAGTCCCCAGGCGTTTGCGTGGAACATGGGTACGACTGGAAGGAGGGTATCGCGCTCGGAGAGAGCAAGGGTATCGGCTTGCGTTGTGGCAAGAGAGTGCAGGTAGGTGGAGCGATGGCTGTAGACCACGCCCTTTGGATTA
Organism: Ktedonobacterales bacterium; assembly: GCA_036557285.1. Taxonomy (NCBI): domain Bacteria; kingdom Bacillati; phylum Chloroflexota; class Ktedonobacteria; order Ktedonobacterales; species Ktedonobacterales bacterium. The sequence goes on along the minus strand of DATBHW010000005.1, from coordinate 37,978 downwards.
CCTGTGGTGCCTGATGTGTAGCACATGGCGCAGGCCATATTCTCGTCAAGCTTCGGCCAGTCATAGTCGGTTGAGCCGCTGGCAAGGAACTCTTCATAGTCAATGGCTGGCGAAAGTTTCCCTGTTGCCTTGGCGGATGGTTCGCCCATAATGACGTATTGGCGCACAGTGGGAAGTTTTTCGGCCAGTGGCTCTAGCAGGGGGATAAGATCGCCGTCAATGAAGATGATGGGGTCTTCGGCATCGTTGGCAATGTAGGCGATCTGGTCGGCGAAGAGACGAATGTTGAGCGTGTGAAGAACGGCGCCCATGCAAGGAACGGCGAAATAGAGTTCCAGGTGGCGATAGGTATTCCAGGCGAAGGTGGCGACACGATCCCCTGGCTTGATGCCAAATTGTGTCAGGGCAGCAGCAAGTTGCATTGCGCGTTGACCAAAATCGGCATAGGTGTAGCGATGGATGCCATTCTCGGTCAGGGTTGCTACTTCGCGTTTGGGAAAAAGGGTGATTGCGCGGTTGAAGGACTGTTGCAAGGTAAGCGGGTAATCCATCATGAGGCCGTTCATGTGCTACCTCCTGAGCTGAGGCTGTGGAAGGTCGGCCTCAGTCTCTGCCTTTTCGCTGGTTGATAGACGATAAAGAGCCTGTTTGAATAGTCCGGCATCATATGCGCCTGAACTACGAGCCTTTCGGCTGCTTGTGGTGATGTTCATCACTCTAGCTTGTTGTTTGGGAAATGTCAAGGATGAGACGGGCTGGGGCGTAGAATCTCGCTCCGGCGGCTGATGAAGCTGGCTTTCCTGACCAGTTTGATGGGATTCCCTGTATACAAGGCTATTTTTTCGAGGCAGGCTTTTTCCTTGATTGCGCAAGGTTTATGAGGGCGGTCAGCACCAGACAAATGGCGGTAGGAATAATGATGATGTTCCACGTGCTTGCTTTTTGCAGAACCAGGTATATCTGAAGCGCAGGCAGAACCAGAAACATCACGGCTGCTGTCCCCCAGGCTTTGACGAGCCAGCGATTTTGCAGCCATGTTTCGCGTGTCTTCATGTGCATAGTAAATGTCTGGCGCTCAAGGGCAAACTTCTCGCGTGCTGCATTGAGCGTTTCTCTTTCATGAAGGAGTTCCTGGCGAATGATTGCGGCCTGCTGCTCTACGGTTGCCAACTTCTGGCGCAGCGCGGCTTCTCGCTCGGCTTGCTGCTTTGTCAGCCAATCAATGATCGCTTCCTGTATTGACTCGAAAAGCTTGGGAATGCGCTGTGGAGTGGTGCGGAGTTGATGCTCAGCCTGGCGAACGTCTTCTTCCGCTGCCAGATGGACCGCTTCTAGAAAATTTTCGTAAAGATGGGTATATTGCTGCTGGATTTCATCGCGTTCCTGGGCTACATGGGCGCTCTGGGCTTCATGCCTGGTGAGTTCTTCCCGAAGGTGTCTTATTTCTTCACGGGCGCGAGCGATAATCTGATTCAGGTCGCGGTGCGTATTGGCGGTTGCCTGGCTGGTGTTTGGCCGGCGCCAGGGTGGTGTTTCAGAGATCGAAGTATGTTCACCTGCAAGCTCATGTGTTTGCTCCGGGGTGTTCTGGCTTGCTATTTCAGATTCGCTCGTCACTTTTTCTTCTCCTCTTTCGCGGGTATGGGTAGGTGATAGCGTCTTCTATTGCCTGGCGCCACAAGGAAACAACGAGAGGAGGTGTTTCTAGTATAGCAGGGCTGCTCGGCTGTGTCAACTCATTCTGGTTGCTCATCCAGCGCATATTGCATTGAGCGAGGCAGAAGAAGCCTGCGAAGAGCCAGGGGTTTTACCAGGCTCAATGAAGAGGGCAAGAGGCGATGTGGAGAATGGATGTGATCCACATCACCTGAAGCATGAGTCGTTGAACAGAGGTGTGTGCCAGGTAGAGGTAAATTGGGACTGCCGCTAGGCGTTTCTCTGCGCGACTTCAGCAGATCTTACGGCAATTGGTTGAACTTTGCCGATATAACCTGAACGAAGTTTGGCGCCATCGCGCCAATACGCATACCAGTAGGGTCCGTGACCTACGCTCGTTTTGCACGTACTACAAGTAGGTTTACCGCACTTGCGGTATTGCAGTTGATAGGTAATGTGCTGATCTGCTGGTAGTTCAGTCATTGATGTCCACCTCTTCCGCTTGTTCCATGCGGTGTTTACCGAGATTTTCGAGCCTGCCAGCAGAGGCTAGCTCTACTTGTAGCCGGGTTGGCGCTTCCATACCATTGCTCGCTTTCATTGAAAGCATACCATCAATCAATGAATATCGGCTGAAAGCTATAGGCGCCAATGCTGAATGTTTATTCATTTTGGTAGGTTGTCGAGAAGGAAAAAGCCCAAGTGGTTTGACAGTTTTTTCATTTAAGGTGCGGATATTTTTCTGAGTAGTCCGTTATATCTCCCAGAGGGAAGCCATCGGTAGTCTTTGGAGATAAGTGGCCTTTATGCTTCAGCTATCCAGCGTCGAAAGGATATGCTTTACTCATGGAAACGTTGCACGCGCTTTTAATACACCCTTATCCTGGGCAGATTGACAAGGCTCCACGAGAGTTAGGATGGCTTATCGAGCGTCTTCCGGCGCTGCCTGAATTGCTTGTCGCACGCTTTTTCCGTAGTCAAGGGGAGGCGCATACCTATCTCATCTTGACCACCTGGGATCCAGAAGCAGGAAGAAAGATGGAGGGAGATGACTTGATGGAAAGCGCAGGCAGCGCCGTGGCTTTACAAAGGCCAGATCAGTACCGGCTGACGCTTCCAGGGCAGGTGGAAGGAGAGACTGAGGAGTGGTTCCTCCGTTATATCTGGGGGTATAGCCGTTCTGGTGTGGAGGCGCGCCATGCTATTGTTCTGGTGGTCAGCAGGATAGTCGGACAGCAGACCCACATGCGTCAGCGTTGGATAGCCGGATTGCGTACACTGGCGGCAGAAGCCCCGCTGGGACAGATCTTCCTGGCCCGCACCAGCCCCCAGGAAGCAAGAGAAGCAGAGCCGCTCTTTCTCTGCTACCTGGGGTGTGCTTCTGATGAAGCGAGCCAGGCGGTGCGCGCGCACCCTCTTTATGAAGAGATCGTAAACTGGCTGAGCCGATTTGCCCAGGTACGCAGCTTCGATTTTGCCCCCCTTTTTCCAGATTATCACGCGCCCACCTGAGCCTTCCCTTGTGGCGATGGGTTGTCTCTCGTGATAGAGCCGGTCTCCTTCCCCGTTTCAAGCAGCCGTTGAAGCTGATCGGCTGCTTGCGCTGGAAGCTGTTATGACCTTTTTCATGGCCCTGGGTTCCCTGGCTTCAGTTGCCCTTCTAGTCCTCTTGCTGGTATAATGGACCTGCGAACTGCCTGCATATGGTTGGGGCTATCGAGCGCGAACAAGCACTGCGGGGCAACTTGTAGGAGCTGCGGCTTCGATGAAACTTGGCGCCTACGTCTAGTGCCCCGAAAAGTTGGGCCTTCAGCGACGATGAGCGCGATACTGGTAATTGCTTAAAGTAGGCTGGGGTACAAGCCCGCAATATGATGAGGAGACGACGATGACTCGCATCATTAAGTTTTACGAGACAACACTGCGCGACGGCGAGCAGACACCTGGCATCAATTATTTTCCTGCGGAAAAGCTTCAGATAGCTCAGGCGCTGGCGGATATGGGCTTTGATACGCTCGATTGCGGCTTCCCGATCTCAGGCCCCGGCGAATTTGAAGCGGTGCAATTGATTGCTCGCAACGTTGCCACCGCGGAGATTTGCGCTATTGGCCGCGCGTTTCCCCAGGATATTGATCGAGCGTGGGAGGCCGTCAAAGACGCGGCGCACCCGGTCATCGAGCCGTTTATCAGCACCTCACCGCTGCATCGGCAGGCCAAACTCGGCAAGACACGAGAAGAGGTGTTGGAACTGGCCCGCACAGCGGTAGCGCGAGGACGGAGCTATACCGAGAACGTGGATTTTGCTCTGGAAGACACGACTCGCACCGAACATGATTTTATTTTTGAGGTGGTGGCCGCTGTCAGGAAAGAAGGCGTTCGCCACGTCACCATTTGTGATACCGTTGGGTTCGCGCTCCCCTGGGAGTTTGGCGAGTTGATCGCCGAACTCAAGCGCGAGTTTCCCGGCATCTTGCTCTCGGCCCACTGCCATGATGATCTGGGGCTGGCTGTTGCTAACGCAATGGAGGCCATTCGCAATGGCGTTGATCGCGTGGATACCTGTATCAACGGCCTGGGTGAGCGCGCGGGCAACGCGGCAACTGAAGAGGTTATCATGGCAATTCGGACCCGCCGCGCCGATCTGGATGTGGATGTCAAGGTGGATACGACCAAGATTATCTCGACCAGCCGGTTGGTGGCAAAGCTCAGCGGGATGCAGCCTCAGTGGACCAAAGCTATTGTTGGCGCGAACGCCTTTGCGCATGGCGGCGGTATCCATCAGGATGGTGTGCTGAAAGATGCGCGAACCTATGAAATCATGACGCCTGAATCGGTCGGACTGACTGCTGCTGATCGGCGTCTGTATGTTGGCAAGCTTTCCGGTCGCGCGGCCCTGGATGCCCAGATGCGCGAACTGGGCTATACGCTTGAGCGCGAGCAGTTGACGCAGGCATTTGAGTTGGTGAAGGTTCTGTTGTCGAAGAATCGTGTGGCCGAGGAGATGGACCTGCGCCGCATCGCTGAAACCGTTACGATTGCGCCAGCGCACGAGGCGGGAGATTAGTGGGGCAAGGGCTTTCTGACTGATCATATGGACCCACACCCGTCACGGTTGTCACTGTGGACACTGTTCTCACCGCTGAGAAGAACCTGGCAAGGAGTTTTTGATGGCAGCAATACCCAAAACATTGTTCGATAAGATCTGGGATGCTCATGCTGTGCGCGAGGCGCCGGGCGAACCTACGATCCTCTATATTGATCGTCATCTGGCCTATGAGGCGACTTCGCCCCAGGCATTTGAGGGTATCCGCCTGGCGGGGCGTACAGTGCGCCAACCCAACGCAACCTTTACTACGCTCGATCATAATGTGCCGACTCGCAGCCGCCGGGTTGAAGATATTGTGGACCAGAGCAGTGCTGAAATGATCGCCACGATGGAGCGCAACGCCAGTGAGTACAAACTGCCCTTCTTTGGTTTCAACGATCCACGCCAGGGGATTGTGCATGTGATTGGGCCAGAGTTAGGCATTACGCTCCCAGGGATGACGGTTGTCTGTGGCGATTCGCACACTTCCACGCATGGGGCGCTTGGCGCTTTTGCGATGGGCATTGGTACCAGCGAGGTGGAGCATGTGCTGGCTACGCAGTGTCTCCTGCAAAAGCGGCCCAGGACGATGGAAGTACGCATCGAGGGCCAGCTTCCGCCAGGGGTCTTTGCCAAGGATGTTGCCCTGGCCTTTATGGCGAAGTATGGTACGGCGATTGGTACCGGCTATGTTATCGAGTTTACCGGCTCAACACCGCGCGCGCTCACGCTGGAAGGCCGCATGACGCTCTGTAACCTGAGCATTGAGGCTGGGGCGCGCGCCGGGATGGTTGCGCCGGACGAGCGCACAATTGAGTATGTGCGTGGCCGACCTTTTGCCCCCAAAGGCGCGGAGTTTGAGCAGGCGGCGCGGTACTGGCTTTCGCTGCGCACCGACCCAGGCGCCGTGTATGATACATCGGTTGATCTGCGGGCTGATAATCTGTCCCCCCAGGTGACATGGGGGACGAACCCCGGCCTGGGCACGGACGTAACAGGCGTTGTTCCTGACCCTGCCCAGGCGGGTGATCCCAGCACGCGCAAAGCCTGGGAGCGCGCGCTGGCCTATATGGACCTGAAGCCTGGGACTCGCATTACCGATATTCCCCTTGATACCGTGTTTATCGGCTCCTGCACCAACTCACGGATTGAGGATTTGCGCGAAGCGGCGCGCTACGCGAAGGGGCGCAAGGTTGCCTCTGGCGTCACGGCGATTGTCGTGCCAGGTTCAACAACGGTGAAACGTCAGGCTGAAGAGGAGGGGCTGAGCGACATCTTCCGCGAGGCTGGCTTCGAGTGGCGCGAGTCGGGGTGCAGCATGTGCCTGGCGATGAATGGCGACCAGCTTGCGCCGGGCGAGCGCTGCGCTTCCACCAGTAACCGTAACTTTGAGGGTCGGCAGGGCAAAGGTGGCCGCACGCATCTGGTCAGCCCGGCAATGGCGGCTGCGGCAGCCGTCGCCGGTCATTTCGTTGATATTCGCGCCTGGCGAGTAGATAGCTAGCCACCGCTGAGGGATAGAGAGATTTATGGAACCATTTGTGACGCTTGAAGCCATTGTCGCGCCGTTAGACCGCGAAAACGTCAATACCGATGACATAACGCCTGTTCGTTATCTCAAGTCTATCCGTCGAACAGGATTTGGTCCGGCGATTTTCGCTAACTGGCGCTATCTGGATAACCAGAACACGCCCAATCCAGATTTTGTGCTGAATCAGCCGCGCTATAAAGGCGCGCAGATTTTGCTGACGCGCGCCAATTTTGGCGCAGGCTCGTCGCGTGAGCATGCGCCCTGGGCGCTGCGGGAGTATGGTTTCCGCTGCATCATTGCCCCCAGTTTCGCCGACATTTTTTATAACAACAGCTTCAACAATGGCATGCTCCTGCTTACGTTGGAGAAGAGTGAGATTGATACCCTCTTCAGCGAAGTCCAGGCAACCGAAGGCTATCGTCTCAAGGTGGACTTGCCAAGTCAGACAGTCACCAGGCCATCTGGAGAGAGTTTTGCGTTTCAACTTGATGCCTTTAAGAAAGAGTCGTTGTTGAAGGGTCTTGATAACATCGGCTGGACGCTTCAGTATGCCGATGACATTGCGCGCTACGAGGATCATCGCCGCCAGGAGACCCCCTGGGTTTTTATTCAGCACTGAGCATGCGGCGCATTTCGCGCAATGAAGTAGCACTTTTTGGGGAGAGCTATTGACGCCGCCTGACGGTGTTTCTATAATCAGGCTCATCAAAGCGCCTGGCCTACCTTCGACCAGAGAGGTGAGCTATCAACTGAAGCCATGAAAAGCTTCCTAATTTTCATTTTCATGGCGGGTAGGGCGTTTCTGGTCGAACAGTCGAGAGAAGCAGAACGCAGCCCTGCCTTGTCGAAGGATGAGAGATGATTAAAGAAAGCCTGCTGGTCCCTCTAAAGAAGCGTCGCAGCGAGCGTGGTCAGAGCCTGGTGGAGTTTGCTCTGGTTGCCCCACTGCTTTTGTTGGTGATCTTTGGGACGATTGAGTTTTGCTTCCTCTTTCAGAGTGTGAATACGGCGAATTTTGCGGCGCGGGAAGGGGCGCGTGTTGGGGCGGTCCTGGGGCCGACTGATGCCGCTGCTGACAGCAAGATCATTCAGGCGATTTTCTCCGCGAGTTCAGGGGGAACGTCTCTGTTGTTCAGCGATATTCAGATGATCGAGATCTTCAAGTCCAGCGCGAATGGTTCTATCCCGGCGCCGCTGGCAAGCTGCGCCCAGCAAGCCGACGAGGATGTCTATGATGGGCAGGGCAACCCCTGCCCTGGCACACTGGGCTGGCCCCCTGCTTCGCGTAATGCCACCTTCAATGCTGCCGATTACCTGGGAGTGCGCATTACGTTTGCCTATAACTGGGTGACATCTTTTGTTTCTGCTTCTCGGGGCCAGTTTGTGATGACCAGTGTTTCTATACAACTCATCGAACCACAGACATTTTAATGATGCCTGCTTGATAAGGAGGGAGGATGTCGTGGACGCCTGGGAAGTGGAGCGTGTGCAACACCCTGGCCTGGATAAACGACGCCGCCAACGAGGGCAAGCTCTTGTTGAATTTGCGGTACTCATGAGCATTATGTTTCTTCTGCTCGCGGGCGGTGTTGATCTTGGCAGCCTTTTGGATAGCCATCTGGCTGTCGTCTATGCGACTCGCCAGGCTGCCCGAACTGGCGCCGAAGAAGATACGAATCCAGGGGCGGATTGCGCCATTTTAGGGGCTGTTTATGCTGCGACGCAGAATTTGACACTGGTGACAGTTACGCAGATTATTATTTATAAGGCAGACAGTAACGGGAACCCCACTACGGATCAGGAGGTCTTTCTAGGTAATCCTGGTTGCCCAAACCCTGCCACTCCACCCACACCAAGCTCTGGTAGCTGGGATCCTTCTAAACGCCAGGTTTCGCCTCCCAACGAAGATTCGCTGGGGGTAGAGATAGACTATACCTATAGCTGGCAGACGGCCTTTATTGCGACTGGCAGCTATCAAGGAACAGATCGAACGGTAATGAAGTTGAATCCGGTGGTCTAGCTGCGCGCGGCATGTGCAGCCGCGCTTAAGAGTCATCCCTTCCAGCAAGCTATGCTGTTTTCCTCGAAACTTGCCGGGAGGGATGGTTACTTAGTCGTTTCCAGGAAGCCGCCGGGTTCGCGCTAACTTTTTGCTCCCCGGGATGTCGGCTCGTGAAGTCCTTCTCAAGATAGGATGGCCCTTAGCGCCCGCTTTTCGCCCGCTCGTACCGTTTAGCAATCTCGTCCCAGTTGACGACGTTCCACCAGGCGTTGAGATAATCGGCGCGGCGGTTTTGGTACTTCAGGTAATAGGCATGTTCCCAAACATCGTTGCCCATGACTGGAAAGTGGCCGTCCATTAGGGGGCTATCTTGATTTGCCGTTGAGATGACTTGCAGCCTTCCGCTATTGTCGAGGACCAGCCAGGCCCAGCCGGAGCCAAAGCGTTTTGTTCCAGCATCGTTGAAGGCAGCTTTGAACTGATCAAACGAGCCAAATGCTTGCGTGATCGCCTGAGCGAGCGCGCCAGAGGGTTCGCCACCGCCGTTGGGCTTCATGATTTGCCAGAACATGCTGTGATTGACATGCCCGCCGCCGTTGTTGCGCACGGCAGTGCGAATATTTTCTGGTATCTCGTTAATCCGGCGCATCAGGTCTTCGATAGCCAGGTTCTCAAACTGGCTCTGGCCTTGCAAGGCGTTGTTGAGGTTGGTCACGTAAGCCTGGTGGTGTTTGTCATGGTGCAGGCGCATCGTCTGTTCATCAATGTGTGGTTCAAGCGCGGTGTAGTCGTAAGGCAAAGGTGGGAGTTCAAACGCCATAACTAGAAACCTCTTTCTCGTGCAGAGTACCGTCATACGCTGAGGCTGCCATCAGCCTGTTCGCAGATACATACCTCGATGATCTGGACACAGTATATCACCAGATTACGGCAACAAGCGAGGGATAGCTGCTCTATTCCCCTACTCTGTTCTGCGCATCGCATATCCTGTGCCTGCTTCAATGAGCGCAGGAGAAAGGGCCTGGTTACGCTCTGGCCGGTTCTACTCTACATTGCGCCCCAGCGTGGGCTTGCAAAGAATGGGTAGGCAATTTCTTGTCTCTTGCCATGAATGTTTACAAAATTTTTATAACGCTGCTGATTTTCTTACACCGTATTTACACATAGCCAGGTACACTCAGATTGTAAGGTTCCAGAGCAGATTGGCAGGTAACACTCTACTCAGAGGAGGGTACATGGCAACTTATCTCGGCGCATCATCCCCATCATCTTCTCATCCCACGCATTGGTTTCATTCCTGGCTTACCTCTGGCCGAGGTCGGGGCATCATGCCGGTCCTGGCCTTGTTCGTGTTGGTTCTTTCGGGGACACTGGCCGGCTGCGGCAGCACTGGCGGAGGTGGGAACAATACGCTGCTCTTTGGAGCGCCGATCTCGCTCACCGGAGCAACGTCCACAGAAGGAAACCTGACCCTGGAGGGATACAAGCTCTGGGCGAAGGAGATAAATGCACACGGTGGCATCAAGGTTGGGAACACGAACTATCAGGTGCAACTGAAGTGGTATGACGACCAGAGCAATCCTACCAAGAGTTCCCAGTTGACACAGCAGTTGATCACGAAGGACAAGGTAAACTTCCTGCTCGGCCCCTACGGTACTGCGGCTACCCTGCAAGATGAAGCAATAGCCGAGCAGTATCAAATCCCGATGGTCGAGGGAAATGGCGCGGCGAAATCGATCTTCGCCAAAGGCTTCCACTATATCTTTGGTGTCCTCAGCCCTGCCGAAAAGTATGCGAGCGTCATGCTTGAGGCGGCGCTCTCCCTGGCGACTCCACCAAAGAATGTGGCGATCATCTTCGCCAATGATTCGTTCTCTGTTGAGGTGGCCGAGGCGGCCAAAGCATTCGCCGACAGTCATAATCTGCCCGTGACTTACTACCAGCAGTACCCGGCAAACACTACCGATCTGACGGGTGTGCTGACGGCTCTCAAGACCACCGGCCCCGGCGGCAGCTTGCCTGATATGATCCTGGGGTCGGGCCACGAGAACGAAGCGTTGGTGACGATGAAGCAGGCCAAGCAGCTAGGGATTAACGCCAAGCTGTATGCTTTCACCGTTGGCCCGGCGACCCCTGATTTCGCTACCGCGCTTGGCGCTGATGCCAACGATATACTGGGCAGCGCGCAGTGGACGGCTCAGGCGAAATATCAAGGCATTGATGTCTTCAGCACGCCAGCCAACTATGAGCAGCTCTATGTCAAGGAGTATAACCACGAGCCTTCTTACCAGTCGGCTGAGTCAACAGCAGCCGGTCTGGCCTTCCAGTATGCTATCCAGCAGGCGGGATCGATTGACCCCAAGAAGGTGCGAGATGCCCTGGCGAACCTGGACATCACGACCTTTTATGGTGAACTGCGTTTCGATTCTACCGGCTCCAACACCTTCAAACCGATGGCGACCATTCAGATCCAAAATGGCAAGATCGTCACCGTCTACCCGGCCAATATCGCCAACGCGCCACTGATCTACCCAACGCCGCCTTTCGGCAGCCGCTAGGCGCTGTCTCACCGGGACTGGCTGCGGCTCGTAGCTATGCTGCGAGCCGCAGCCAGCCTGCTGCGTCCTCGCCTGTGCCATCGGGGCATCCGGCGATCCTCTGTTGTAGCGAAGGGAGAGCATTTATGCCCTGGGGGCAAGCAGTTGTCAACTGGCTCCTGGTCGGCAGCTTTTATGCTGCTGTAGCCCTGGGCTTTTCTCTGGTCTGGGGCATTATGAATATTGTCAATCTGGCGCATGGCTCCTTTGTCCTCGTTGGCGCCTATACCACTTTCTGGATATTTACCTCCCCCCTGCATCTAGATCCGTTCCTTGGTATTCCGATCTCGATGCTGGTCCTGTTTGTCCTGGGGTGGATTGTGCAATATGTCGCCATCAACCGTATCATCCGGGCGCCCTTCCTGGTGACGTTCATGCTGACCTTCGGGCTGGACCTGCTGATTGCCGATTTGCTGCAACAATTCTTCAAGAGCGACGCGCGCTCTGTCAATGTGGCCTACTCAGGCGCTGGCCTCAACTTTGGTTCGACGCATATCGCTTTTGACCAACTGATCGCAGCGGCCATCGCCCTCCTGCTGACTGTGGCACTGAGCCTCTTCCTTGAGCGCACCCGCACCGGCAATGCCATTCTGGCGACTGGCATGGACCGCGATGCGGCGCGTCTGATGGGCATCAGCATTCGGCGTATCTACGCGCTGACCTTTGGCATCGGCGCGGCGCTGGCTGGAGCTGCTGGAGCGATGCTGGCTGAACTCAAGTCCTTCGACCCCTCCCAAGGCGGCAGCTTCACCCTTTCGGCTTTTGTCATTGTGATTCTCGGTGGTCTGGGTACACCCTGGGCAGTTATTGCTGGTGGACTCGTTTTCGGCCTGGCCGAGACGGTAGCGCCGCTCATCTCCTGGATTGGCCCTGGGTATAATAATGTCATCGCATTCTTGCTGCTGGTCGCCGTCCTTGTCTTGCGACCAAAGGGCTTGCTGGGCAAGGCGTTCTACTCGTGAGGAGGAATCGCATGGCGACAAGCGCAAAGCCATCGGCGTCCCCGACGACCACTGCTTCCCCCCCAGCAGCAAAAGAGGGGCGGGGATGGCTCTGGTCCCTGCTTGGGGGGCTGGTCATTCTAGCGTTCATCGGCCTGACTCCATTCACTGGCGATGCGTCCGATCTGCATACCTGGACGCTCATCTTGATGTATTGTGTCCTGGCGCAAAGCTGGAACTTTATCGGCGGTTTTGCCGGCTACGCAGCCTTCGGGAATGCAGCGTTCTTTGGCATCGGCGCTTATACCGTTGGCCTCTGCTTGCAGGCCAACATACCTTTCCTGGTAGGGTTGGTGGGAGGCGCATTGATTGCTGGCCTCTTTGCCTTCCTGCTGGGGCTGCCGGTCCTCCGGCTGCGGGGCCACTATTTTGCCATAGCCACCCTGGGTATCGCTGAGGCGCTGCGTGAATTGGTTGCAGTTCGCAATATCGGCGGCAGCGGTGGCGAGGTTTCTTTGTTCCCGCCAGGTCTCGCGGCCTATCAGTATTTCTTCTACGCGTTTTTGGGACTTTCTCTGCTGTGCTTGCTGATCACTGTTCTGCTGACGCGCAACAAATTCGGCTACGCGCTGGTCGCTATCCGCGAAAACGAGCAGGCGGCAGAGGCGCTGGGCATCGCTACGTACTGGTATAAAGTCAGCGCCTTTGTGCTGAGCGCGATTCCAACCGCGCTGGCTGGTGGGCTGTATGCCTACTGGCTGATTGGTTTCGACCCCTTCACGGTTTTTGATGTGGGCATCTCGGTGGAGATGGTCTTGCTCACGTTCCTGGGGGGCGCTGGAACCATTCTTGGCCCGCTGGTGGGAGCCATCATCTTTGAATACGGCTCCTATCAACTGGATGTCAGCGGATTTAGTATCCATAATACCTTGCTTGGCGCGGCTATCGTCATCGTCACCATATTGCTGCCGCAAGGACTCTTACCGCTGGTGCAGGAATTCTTCCAGAAACCCGCGCCGGGAGCCGCCCGCAGCAATCGCTTTATTGAAGGAGCGCGACGTGTCCGACGGTTCATCGCCGATAACGGCATCTGAAGCCCCTTTAGGAGCAGCGCAAGCCTTTGCTGTGCCTTTGCTTCAGTTGGAAAACATCGGCAGGCGTTTTGGTGGCCTCCCGGCGGTGGATAGCCTCAGCTTCGTGGTAACGCCAGGTGAGGTGCTGGGCATCATCGGCCCCAACGGCGCCGGTAAATCAACGCTGGTGAATCTGATCGCTGGCGCGCTCAGGCCAACTGTCGGCAAGGTCATCTATCAAGGCAAGGATATTAGCCGTATGCCTGCCAATCGCCGGGCGCACCTGGGCATCGCGCGCACGTTTCAGATTACCCAACCATTTACCGGTCTGGATATTCGTGAAAACGTTCTGATAGGCGCGCTCTTTGGTCAGCGGCATCTGGGTCGTTACGCGGCGCTGCGCGTGGCTGATGAGGTACTGGGGCTGGTGGGGCTGGCCGACAAAGCGGCCCTCAAGGGGAACCAGCTTACTACCGCTGACCGGAAACGGCTGGAACTCGCCCGCGCATTGGCAACCAACCCAACGCTTTTGTTGTTGGATGAGGTTATGGCCGGGCTGACTCCTACCGAGGTCGCGCAAGCGGTTTCCTTGATCCGCGCGATCAACCAGACGGGCGTAACTATCATCGTCATCGAGCATGTGATGCAGGCCATTATGGGCGTGTCTGACCGGATTCTGGTCATGCACCACGGACGGAAAATCGCTGAAGATGCGCCTGAGCAAGTACTCTCCGACCAGAAAGTGATCGAAGCCTATCTGGGCGAGCGTTATCTCCGGCAGCGCCAGGCGCAGCAAGCGCAGATGGGGGATAAGGAAAGGCAGCATCAGCACGATGAATGACTCTGCAAAGAGGTCAGTGTCCCAGGAGAGCAAGATTGCGGCATCGCTTTCTCGATCTACGCTGCCGCTGCTCACTATCCAGAATCTAGCGACTGGCTATGGTGATAATCAGGTTCTCTGGGATGTGTCTCTGGAGATTCTCTCTGGTGAACTGATTGCCCTAGTAGGGGCTAACGGCGCAGGCAAAACGACGCTTCTGACCACGATCTCGCGCCTGCTGCCAGTCTGGAGAGGCAGTATCACCTTTGCCGGACGTGAGATTGCCCGCGTCGGCGCGGAACAGGTAGTCAGGCTGGGGCTGGCACACATCCCCCAGGGCCGCCGACTTTTTGCTGGACTCAACGTCGAAGAGAATCTCCGGCTTGGCGCCTATACCCACCGAGCTGGTTCAGCGCGCGCCATCGCCGACGATCTTGAGCGTGTCTTTACCTTCCTGCCCAAGCTGCGTGAGCGCCGCAAGCAGCTAGCAGGATCGCTTTCCGGCGGCGAGCAGCAAATGTGCGCTATTGGGAGAGGATTGATGGCTCGCCCGGAGCTGCTGCTGATTGACGAACTGTCGCTCGGTCTGGCGCCCAACGTGGTTGATGACATCCTTGCGGCGCTGGATACTATCCACCAGCAGGAAAAACTGAGTATTCTGCTGGTTGAGCAGGATGTCCAGATTGCACTGGAACGAGCGGATCGGGGCTATGTGATTGAGAACGGGCGCATCGTCCTGAGTGGCTCAGCCAGCGCCCTTATGGACAGTCCACAGGTGCGCGCCGCCTATCTCGGAGAGCGAGGCGTCAGCAAGCCAGACGAGCCAGCAGCAGAGGCTCAACTGGGTAAGTAGCTCTTGCATTAGTAGACAGGAGGTGCATAATAACAGAGAAACTGATAGTCTCTTAGTCCTCCTGTTGGAGAGCGGTTTCGTGCTGGGAGCGGCGCTATGACACGCATCAGACATCAATCACTGCTCGTGCAACTGCTCAGCGGCTATTTGCTCTTTGTCCTGATCGTCCTGGGTACTGGATTGATGGTGAATGCCGTCGTACAGCAGGAGTTGCAATCCCAGGTGCAGGCGTCAGACCTCGCTCTGGCCCAGGAGATGGCTATCGAGACCAGCATCAAGCTCGGCAACGCGAAAGCGTCGGTAGCCGATCTCAGCCAGCAGCAGGAGGTACGCCAGGGCGATCTGGCGGCGATGCAGCGAACTTTCAGCGCGTTTAAGATGGCTCGCAACGATATTGATCGCGTCTACTGGTTGGATGCTGACGGGGTGCTTCGTGTCTCAGTTCCACAAGACCCACTTACTCTGGGGGTCGATTTTTCCCACGATCCGCTGTCGGTCTATCAGAAGGCCAGGAACGCCACCAGCCCGGTTGTAGAAGAAGGAGTTGTCGATCTGACTACCTTTGATGCGGTGGTAGCGGTGGCTCAGGCGGTACGTAGCCCTGATGGGATGTTACAGGGGATCGTCGCCACGAATCTCTCGCTCAATGTCCTCAGCGTTCCGCTCCGCACTGTCATCAATGCCCAGGAACGCCAGCAACACCACCTGCTCATCAGTCTCCTCGATCAAGATGGGCAGCTTATCGGTACCTCCGAACGTGAACGGCTCCTTCAGCCAGTAGAGAGTGAGCTACCCGGGGCAAGCGATGCGCTGGCCGGACACCCAGCGACCAGGCTGGGGAGTGGGCCAGATGGGCGAGAGTGGCTCTTCAGTTCTGTCCCGGTTCCAGGCACTGGCTGGGCTGTCGTAGTGCAGCGACCTGCCGATGAAGCCCTGGCCGTCATTTACCATTTTCGTACCTGGCTTGTGGTCGCGGCGGTGCTTTTCGCACTAGGAGGCTGCTGCTTCTGGCTCCTGCTCACGCGACGGGTGATTCAACCGCTGCAAACACTGGCAACCCGCTACCGAGCTTTTCCCCCTCCCCGCGTGCCAACGTTGCCTTCCATTTCGTTGCTCACGCAGCGGAGTGACGCGGTGGGCGAACTGACCCGCTCGCTGCAACGGCTGGAAGGCGATGTCAGCACTCAGTTAGCCGAACTCCGCACCCTACTTGAAACCTCCAGCGCGGTGGTCGCATCGCTTGATCCGCAAGCTGTAGCGGAAACTATCATTGACCAGGCGCGGCGGCTGGTCAATGTGCAGGCCGTTACCGTGTATGTTGAAGACGAGCAAGAGGGTTTACGGGTACTCGCCAGTGAGGGACGAAGCGCCGCTCTGCGTCAGGGTTTTCGCCTCTCGCCTGATGACCAGGAATCACCCTCTATGCTGGCCCTGCGTAGTGGGCATCCGGTGCAAATGCTGGCAGAGGAAGGTAAGTTCTTTCCGGCTATTTCCTATGCCGAAGGCTTCCGCTCCATCCTGTCCATCCCAATTATCAGCAGCCATGTGGGGAGCGTGGTGCTGGTGGTCCATCGGACACACCCTCAGCCCTTCAGTGTTCACGAAGTAGATCTGCTGCTCACCTTTGCCAACTATGCTATGCTGGCCTGGGAGCATGCCGTCCTCTACGAGCGCAGCGATGAACGGCTCCGTGAGATCGCCAAAGAAAACAAGCGCCTCTATTTACGGGCCAGGAAAGAAAAACAGACTCTGGCCGCCATCATGAGCAGTATGAGTGATGGGCTGATCCTGGCGAGCGTCAATGACAACGTACTCTATGCGAACCCTGGCGCGAAAGCCATCCTTGGGTCGTTGGTGGCTGTGCTGGAGGATAACTCCATCGCCTCGATCCACGCGGCCTTGCGTGGCGCCAGCGCGAGCCAGGACGATTACGATGCCATGCTTGCACGTATAGCTCAGGGCGAGACCCCAACCTGGGTCATGGAGATGAGTGCAGGAGCGCAAAAACGGTCCATCCGGCTTCAGGTCTTTGACGTGCATGATGAGTCGGGCCTGGTCAGTGGGCGCGGCCTCCTTCTACGCGATGTGACCCGCGAGCGCGAAATCGACCAACTCAAGACGACGCTTCTGGCGACTGTCGGGCATGAGTTACGGACACCACTCTCTATTATCAAGGGGAATGCCTCGACGCTGCTTCAGGAAGATGTAACCTGGTCAGCAGAAGACCAACATCACTTTCTCCAGGTCATTAGCGCGCAGGCAGATCGCCTGGCGCATCTGGTGAGCGACGTGTTGGATTTATCACGGCTGGAGGCGGGCATTCTCACCCTTCATCAGCGCCCCAGACAGCTTGGGGAACTGGTGGAGCAAGTTCTGCGCCAGCTTGACGTTGCTATCCCTTCTCTTTCAGTTGCGCTGCCAGAACAGCTTCCCCTGCTAGAACTGGATGGGCCGCGTATCGAAGTCGTTCTTCGCAATTTGCTTGCCAACGCGCGCGCCTATGGAGCGGGTGAAGTTCGCATCACTGCCAGGCTAGAGGAAGGACAGGTGGTCGTATCCGTGTGGAATGATGGACCTGGTATCACTCCTGATGAGCTTCCTCATATCTTTGAGCGTTTTTACAGGGCCAAGCAGGGCATCCAGCAGCGCTCAGGAGGCACAGGGTTAGGGTTAGCCATCTGCAAGGCAGTTATTGAAGCGCATAATGGCTCGATCTGGGCCGAAAGTAACGATCAGGGGACGGCTATTTCTTTTTCACTCCCCATTGGTCCTGCGTCTGCCAGAGAGGAAGCGCCTAGCGAGTATTTCCAAGGGCACCATGTTGTCTCAGGCTCACCTATTGGCGCTTGATCTGGATGCCTGGCGCTGCTAAGCGGGTACGCGCGAGAAGTTGCTGCCCTGGTCAAAGGAGCTGACCATGCCAACGAAACGAGTTCTGGTTGCTGAGGATGAGTTGGAATTGCGCGCTTTCATCTGTCGCAACCTGCGTGCGCGGGACTTTGCCGTTCTGGAGGCAAGCAGCGGCATTGAGGCGCTCAGACTCTGGGAGACAGATCACCCACAGTTGCTCATCCTTGATATTATGATGCCCTCTATGGATGGGTTAGAGGTCTGTCGTCGGATACGCGAGATCTCAACGGTACCCATTATCATCCTCACGGCGCTCGATGACGAGTGCGACAAAGTAGCAGCCCTTGATCTCGGCGCTGATGATTATCTGACGAAACCCTTTGGGGTGGAGGAGTTACTGGCGCGCGTCCGGGCAGCACTTCGGCGTGGTCAGTGGTTCGCACAGCCTCCCTCGGCGGGTGTGCGCCGCTATGGAGATCTGGAGATTGACCTCGAAGGGCGTGTGGTTCGTCTCTCTGGGGAGGATGTTCGTCTGACGCCAACAGAATTTGCCTTGTTAGAGCAACTTGTGACGAATGAGGGCAAGGTGTTAAGCCATCGAATGCTCTTACAGCGGGTCTGGGGGTCTGAATATGGGGAAGAGGCTGAATATGTGCGCGTGTATATGGGGCGTTTACGCCATAAGCTGGAGCCTGATCCAGCGAATCCACGTTATTTTGTGACTGAATCGGGCATCGGCTATCGCTTTATGGGTTCTTAAGAGCGCCTAATAAAACCCCTCTGGCGCAGGGCTACTTGTAAGTACAGCCTTCCAGGCGACACGACGATTGGTCGCCTGGAAGGTGGGCTACAAGTGAGGAGGCCGTTCTCCCTGGCGAAATTGCCCCTGTTCAATACAGCAGATCAACGCTTGATCTGGAAAACGAGGTGTCCGATGTGGCGCTGCGCTCGATGGAGATACGCTCCACTGCTGACGATAGCTCTATGCCTCCTGTTGACTGGATGTACTCCGACCTGGAAAGGAAGCGATAGCGCCGGGGGCGACATTACCTTTGGCGCGACCATTTCCATCACAGGAGAGCTGGCTCAAGAGGGTCAGTACACCCGCGATGGCTATCTCATGGCGATCAATACGATCAACGAGGAAGGGGGGCTGAGAGTTGGGGGGAAAGTCTATCGTCTGGCGCTTCGCTATTATGATGACGAGTCCCAACCTGATCTGGCAGTCCACCTCTATGAGCAACTCATCAACAAAGATGAGGTCAATTTTCTCCTTGGCCCATACAGTTCAGATCTCACCGAAGCCGTTGCACCCCTGGCTGAACGCTATCATTTGCCGCTGGTGAGTTCCAACGGCTCGGCAGACAGTATCTTTGCTCATGGGTATCACTACGTTTTTGGGGTGCTGAGTCCAGCCACAGACTATCTGCGTGGGATTATTGCTGTCGTGCTGGCTAAAGATCCCACCGCCAAGACAGTAGCGTTGTTGGGCGCTAGAGATTCCTTCTCCAAAGAGGTGGTGGCAGGCGCAGCCGAATATGCTCAGAGTCGTGGGATGAAGGTAGTCTATCAAGACTTCTACCCTACGGATACGCAAGATCTCAGCCAACAACTGCTGGCGATTAAGGCGCTGCATCCCGACCTCCTCTTAGGTGCGGGCCATGTTCAAGATACGCTTCTGCTGGCGAAGCAGGCGAAAACGCTGTGTGTCTCGCCCAAAGCGATGGGTTTTAGTGTAGGGCCATCTTCAACGCTCTTTCGCGCGTATCTGCAAAGTCAGGCCAACTACATCTTTGGAGCAACCCAATGGACCAGCGCGCTCAAATATGAGGGCATTGATCCGTGGGGAACTCCAAAAGCCTACGCCGCAGCCTTCACTGCTCAATATCCTCTGTATCAAGAGATTCCCTACGAAGTCGCGGAGGCTTCGGCAGCAGTGATCGCGTTTGGACAGGCGCTGGAACATGCGAGCAGTCTCGATCCGCTTGCTGTGCGTGCCGCGCTTGCGCAGCTTGATGTGATGACCTTTTACGGGCGGATCAAATTTAACCAACAGGGAGCCAATATCTATAAGCCAATGGCTGTGGTGCAAATGCAACCAGATGGCAAGCAATACACAGTCTTTCCGTTTGATGTTGCCGAGCGAGCGGCGCTCTACCCGATGCCTTCTTGCAGGTAGCAGTAAGTAAGTCAAATAATCTATTGACTTGCTTGACAAAGACAAAAAGTCCCTGCTATACTCTCCACCAAGAAGGGAGAGCAGGAGGGATGATGACAACGCCCTGGAATCATCGTTTTTTCGCCACCACGCGCGGCCAACTGATTCTGCTTCTGCGTCGGGCCAGCCGAACTGTCGAGGAACTGGCCCAGGCGCTCCACCTGACGGATAATGCTGTGCGTGCGCACCTGGCAACGCTTGAGCGCGATGGGCTGGTTGCCCAGCAGGGGGTGCGTCGCGGTTCTGGCAAGCCCGCTTTTGTCTATGCCCTGGCTCCTGAAGCCGAGCGTTTGTTCCCAAAGGCATACGAAGCGGTGCTGCACCAGTTGCTCGACGTACTAGAAGAACAACTGCCTCCAACACAGGTCGAAGAATTTATCCGCGCCACCGGAAGGAGTCTGGGGAAGACATTGCCGACTCCGGCAGGCGATCTGAGAATGCGCCTGTGCGTCGCTACGGAAACGCTCAACGAGTTGGGAGGACTGGCGGAATTGGAGGAAGCAGAAGAGGTCTTCTGGATTCAGGGGCAGCTCTGCCCTCTGGCGACGCTGGTTCCAGACCATCCGCTGATGTGCCAGTTGGCTGAGGCGCTGCTGGGGGAACTGGTGGGAAAGCCAGTTGAGGAGCATTGCGCGCGAGGAGAAGCGCCTCATTGCCATTTTGCCGTGTCTAAAACCACATGAAGCCTGGGCTATTTGCCTGGAAAGGTGTATTTAATGTTCTTTGTTGACGAGACCGATGATCGGGATTACCAGGCCGCCATGCGCCTGCACCCGCGCCGCATTTCCGATGAGCAGATGCGGCGGTTTGAGGATTATGTGGCTGAGATTTTTACGGCCTTTGGGATGGAGACCAATACCCCGGCCACGGAGAAGACTCCACAGCGCTTTATTCGCGCGCTCTACGATATTACGGAGGGCTATGAGGGCGATCCCAAGCTGCTGACGGTCTTTGAGACGGAGTGTCGAGGCGGGCCGGATTGTCGGCTGAGCCAAGTGATCGAAGGGCCGATTCAGTTCTTCAGCCTGTGCGAGCATCACGCGCTCCCATTTTTTGGCCGGGCTTATCTCGGCTATATTGCCCACGAGCATATTATTGGCATCTCCAAACTGACCCGGCTGGTTCGGCTGTTCGCCAAGCGTTTCACCGTGCAGGAGCGCGTGGGGCAACAGATCGCCGAAGCATTAGAAACGATGCTTCAGCCACATGGCGTGGCGGTCTATCTGGAGGCCCAGCATCTCTGTACTGAGATGCGCGGCGTGCGCGAGCGAGCGCCCCTGACGCGCACGACCTTCTGGCGCGGCCATTACGAGAGCGACCCAGCCTTGCGGGCTGAGTTCTTTACGGCCTGTGGAGTCCGCCCATGAACCCACTTGAACCATTAGAAACGCTCTACGCCATTGAGCGCGGTCCCGCGTTGCCGCTGCCAGCAGAACTGGCAGCGGTGTATGGTCGGCTGGAGTTCCCACCGCATCCTGGGCGGCCCTATATCATCGGCAACTTTGTCAGCACGCTGGACGGTGTGGTTGCGCTGAACTCGCCGGGCAGCAGAACCGGGGGAGGCGAGATCAGCGGCTTCAACGAACATGATCGCCTGGTGATGGGCTTACTCCGCGCCATCGCTGATGCGGTTATTATTGGCGCGGGTACGCTCCGCTCGGTTCCTAACCACCGCTGGACCGCTGGGCATATCTATCCGCCGCTTCTCCAGGCGTATCAGCAGACACGCGCGCGTCTTGGCATAGCAGAGCCACCGCTGAGTGTGATCGTTACGGCCCAGGGGGCTGTGAATCTTTCCTTGCCAGTGTTTCAATCTGGCGAGACGCCTGTTTTGATTGTGACGACCCGCTCCGGGGCAGAACGCTTGGGAGAGCAATTGCTGCCATCCTGGGTGAAGGTCAGCATTGCAGCAGGCGAGGGTTCTGTCGGTGCAAAGGCCGTGTTGGAGGCAATCAACCGACAGCGTTCTTGTGACCTCATTTTGACCGAAGGCGGTCCCAAGCTGATGAGCGTTTTTTTTGCTGAGCGCCTCTTGGATGAACTCTTTCTGACGTTGGCTCCACAGGTGGCGGGACGCGATGGCTCAACCGAACGCCCCGGCTTTGTTGATGGCAAACGCTTTGCGCCGGAGCAGCCTGTCTGGGGAACCCTGGTCGATCTCAGGCGTGGCAGCAGCCATCTTTTCCTACGCTATGCCTTCGGAGAGACTCGTGGGACGACTTGATAAGCAAGCGCCAGCGGTAGCTTAGAATCCTGGCGTCATGGGATCTCAGAGCTTACCGTCCCCGATACGTTGAGATTCGGCCTGTTGGATACTGTTGGGGCTGGCGCTGTGAGTGGGAGGGTCCGCACGCTGCGGGCGCGGGTACGCCACCAGAAGATAATCAGCCCCAGCAGCGCAAATCCCGCAAACCAGACCATTGACAGGCCAAAGTATTCCCAGGGAACTGGATTGGGCCATCCGCCCGCCACATCGAGTTGCATTGCGCCGAAGGAGGGGAACTCCTTCAGTATGGGCTGATTGCCCACCGGATTACCGACAGGGTTTTGTATGAAGGTATCAAACAGGCTGACCATAATGACCAGAAAAAATCCGGCCAGTTCATTTGTCACAAGCACGCCCAGCAGCAGCCCAAGGCCGCCATAGATCAGCGCGGAGCACCAGAAGCCCAGCCAGATCAGCGGCAACGAGGCCGGATACCCATGCTGCCAGAAGGCGAAAAGGACCAGGCTGGCGTAAAGGGAGATAAGCGCCGTGACCAGCAGCAGGGCGAGCAGCTTACCCAGGATCAGCACGACTTGCGGATAGCCGCTCAGGACGAGCCGACGATCAAACTGCATGCCTTTGCCAACTGCGGCAAAGAACATAAAGCCGACGATAAGTGTAATGGCATTGAGTCCTGCGGTCAGCAGCGAAAGATTGCCGCCATCAACATGCAGCATCGCTCCGGTTGCCCAGTACTTGAAATCCAGCGTTGTGCCCCGTGTGAGCAGCAGGACCAGGTAGTACCAGAGGGGGACGAAGATCAGTAACAGACCCAGAGCAAATCGGTTGCGGCCTTGTTCAAAGAGCGCGTAGCGCGTAGCAGTCAGCAAGCGCCGAGAGAACGAACTTGTCATACTCTAGTTCCTTTCTAGGGAGGGACGTCTATCAAGAGGCGGCCCGTGTTATCTGGCCCTGCTGCAAGTGATAGAGTTCATCAAAGCGTTTTTGCTCAAAGAAGAGGTGGGAGATCACCAGCACAGCGCAGCCCTGCTCGCGCAACTCAGTCGTCAGTTCCCAGAAGCGGAGGTACGTCTCCCAATCGAAGCCTTGATAGGGTTCATCCAGCAGGAGCACAGTGGGCTGGTGCATCAGCGCCAGTGTCAGGTTCAGCTTCTGCTTCGTGCCGCCGCTCAGCGTGCGCACGATTGCTGCCCGGTATCGCGCGTAGCCCAGGCGTTCGATTAATTCGTCGGCAGGGCGCAGACTATCGATGCCATAGGCAGCGCGAAAGTAATCGAGGTGCTGGCTGATGGTCAGCGCCTCGTTCAAGATCACCTGCTGCGGGCAGTAGCCCAGCGCGCCGCGCCGCATGACTTGCCCCTGGTTGGGGCGTAGCTCGCCCGCCAGAATCTTGAGCAGCGTTGATTTGCCCGCGCCGTTTTCGCCAACGATGCCCACTAACGTGCCAGGTGAGACTGAGAAACTCACCCCCTGCAAGACTTTGTGCCGCCCAAATGACTTATGAATCTCCTGAACGCGCAAGACCTGTTCTGACATTTAGTTCTCACTCCTTCTTTATTATTAACCCTGTTAGCAGCAAACTAACGGCTTTTTCGGCAAGAACCTCACAGCTCACTACGTCGGGGTCGGTTGCTTCCAGCACCCCCAGCCCTTCAAAGATGGCTGCAAGGGTAATGGCGGCCTCATGTGGGTCCACTGGCCGGAACTCGCCTCGCTCAATCCCTAGTTGAATCAACGCCGCCAGCCCTTCGCGGTAGCTCTGGAAATACTCCTTGACCGATTGGCGCACATCCTCTCGGCGCGCGGCCAGCGCATAGAACTCAAAAGAGATGGGCAAGAGCGCCATCATCTGCTCCGCCTCGGCGGCCAGGAAACGCGTAATCATGAGCAGCAGATCGGTGATCGACCCCTCGTACCCCTGGACCAACTGCAAGTCTTGCAACCCCCGATGATAGAAATGGTCCAGAATGGCGGCGATTATGTCGTCCTTGCTCTTGAAGTAGAGATAGAGTGTGGCCTTGCTCAGTCCGGCCTCTTTGGCAATATCCTCCATCCGCGCTTCGTGGAAGCCCAGCCGGGCAAAGATTGCCGTTGCTGCATTGAGAATCTGTGCTTTGCGCTCTTCGCTGACATCAGGGCGAGGAGACATTGTATCCCTCCAGCCTGCTCTTGTATAACCTTTGCTCTGTGTCGAAGCATTTGTTCATTTTCACTATAAATAACTGTCTAGTCAGTTATTTATAGGATACCGAAAAAAGCAGAGGATGTCAAGAGGTTCGTAATGCGAAATATTGTTGGTTGCGCGAGATTTTCCAGGCTTCTTGCTTTTCTGCCCCTGATATACTTCCCGAACATCTTGACAAATCGCAAGAAGCTGGTTATACTATCACTGTTGAGACATCAGGCGTGCCCCAACAGCAAAAGCATACAATCGGCTTCTAACCGACAGGTTGTGGGTTCGAGTCCCACCGGGCGCTCCATTATGCGCCCGTAGCTCAATGGCAGAGCGGTAAATACTGCTTTTGGAACTTGCACGCCTGATTTCTTCCAATGAACACGCGAGCTTCTGGCACGCTCTTGATAGTGACAAACCTCAGCCCTGTACCCTGACAGCGGAAGCGTACAAACTGGTAACGCTGCAAAGCGTCGAGGTTCGACTCCTCACTTCTCTTGTACAGAGGGATGGCCGAAAGGCACAAACAACCGCTTCTGGCACTTGTACAGGGCTGAACTTTGTCCGCCCGATGAACCCTCGCGGTCAGGATTCTCGATTTACTGAAAGATCGCGCAAGGTAAAGGAATAGCTTTCTTTTTGCCCATCCAGCAGAAAGCGGAGCGCAGCCTCGCTGCCGATGGCAACTATGATGAGGATGAGGTTGCGCGCCAGGGGATATTCGCAGGCGTTGCCTTCAAGGACATCAGCGGGTACGCGATAGGTTTCGTTCCACTTGACTTCGCCATAATCAGCGTTCATTCCCAGGTGCAGGCAAGCCAGATTTTGTGAGCGGCAATGCTCCGTGACTAGCCGCCGGGATGCGGAGTTATCAAAGCTGTCTATGACCAGGCTGGCTTCGCGCAGAAGCCTGGCAATATTACGCTCCGACAACGGCTTTGCCACCGCCTCAAACTCGATGCCGGTGGCGCGAAAGCAGCGCGCCCGCATCACCTCGGCCTTGAAAGCGCCAATATCCCCTTCATCGTACATCTGTGTGCCGATGTTATGCTCTTCCACACGATCCTGGTCAATGATCCTCAGACGCCGCGCGCCCTGGCGCGCCAGGGTATCGATCAGATGTGAACCAAGCGCCCCGGCGCCACAAACGGTAATCTGCGCCTGCGCCAGTCGATCAAGCGCCTCCTGGCCCCGGTAAAGCGATTCGTGTAGGAACTTATCCGCCATACTCAGGTCTCCTCTGCTATCTCCTCTACCGCGACGATCAGGCCGCCTGCAAAACATTCCGTAATGGTCAAGACTTGCCCCTCGTCCTCGTCATTGGCGAACAGCGTTGTCTGTGCCTGCGTGCCACAGGCAATTACGCAGAGCATCGGCTTGCCAAAAGCCCCGCACCAGGCGCGCATCGTTCGCACGTCGCGCTCGCTGGGAGACGCGCCCGCCGTGAACGGATGCGTATGATAGAAACCGATCACGTCGCCATAGCGTTCTTCGCGCCGCAGCGCCCAGCGCCAGTCGGCCTCAACCGACATGGGCGCGCCCTGGGCCGGGTGGCACCTGCGCGTCAGCCAGACGCGCCCGCGCCGACTCCCCGTCAGAATAGCTGCTTCTTCCAGAAACACATCCATAAGCGTGTGTTTAACCCTCGCCTTCGGGGGCTGGATGAACGCGCCAGTACGCTTCTTCGTCTATGCCGTCATCGCCAACCCTGACGATGCCTCTACGCGCAGCCGCCTCGCGTACCACGCCAACCAGGCTGGTCAGATCGAATCGCTGATCCTGCCCGGAGAGACAAATGCCAGCCGTGAGTACCGTCAGGTCGTTTTTACGTACTGTGCTGACGTGGCGTGAGCCATCAACCTCGTAGGTGATTGTATAGGCTTCGTCGCGCTCGGTAAACGCCTCCAATTGCCCACCAGCGTGCATCAGGGCATCGGCCAGGCGCTGCTCTACGGCGCTTTTTCGAACCTCTTCGAGCAGACCCCACGCCCAGGTATAGGCCGCTCGCTCTTCCGCCGACAGCCCTGATTTGTGCAAGTCGCCCGGCGCGACTCTATCGTTCAGCGCCTGGCGTAGATAGGCGGCCAGGGCGGGATTGCGGCGTGGATCACGCCGCTCGTACCAGAAGAAGCGGCCATCGAAGCGCACGAGCAGGGTCTCGAACGGTTGGATACTTTCCTCTGCCAGCAGGGCAGGCATCGGGCGATCAATGCGAAAGCGTGTATCGCCTTTCTGTGCTGCCAGGCCATGCCAGCGACGGCCTTCGCGCAGCACAGCGATCAGGCGTGTTGCCGGGAAGAGCTTAAGAAAGGCTGAAACCTCTGCCAGACGAGCAGGACGGACGATGCGCGCCTGACTCGTGGAGAGCGGTCGCATGATGGCCCAGCCCTCGAAACGCTGGTTGTCCACATGCAATCGGCAAACGATACCCGTGATGCGCACCGTCACCGCCTGCCCAGGCAGCACCGGGGCGAGCACCTCCGAGGCCAGGAAATCTTGCTCTGCGGCCTCCAGCTTATTCAGCAGGTCTTTGATGCCCATACAAGACTAGCCCACCTTTCGTTTGGGCAGCGGGTAGGCCATGATTTCCATCAACAGGTCCAGCATGGATGGTCGGGTCAGCAGCGGGATCAGGTTGGTGAGCGCGTAGTAGTCGCCCTTGAACTCAAAGGCGCTGGGCGAGATGCCCATCTGGGCGCACACACGCTCCAGGTGATTGCTTGCCTGGCCCACCTTTACAAAGATGACATCCGGGCGTGTGGCAAGCTCCTCTGCATAGGCGGTGTAAGCGTCCTTGAACAGCGGCGCGTGGTTCTCGCCTTCATCTGTCACCATGATGATCTGCTCGACGCGCTGCTTTTGCTTGCGCATCCACTCTAGCGCCACGCCGCAAGAGGTTGAGCCGCCTGCGTGAATGCCCGCCAGCGCTTTTTCCCAATCGGCCAGCGATTGCCCTTTCACTTCGATAGGATAGGGCATGCTGTCGAAGGCATAGGCAAAGAAGTCGCTTTCGCAGATGGCCGAGATCATCGCGCCAAGCTGGCGGCCCACGTCAAGGGCGATTTGCATGCTGCCAGACTTGTCGAGCAATAAAACTGTGGGCCGCTTGATGCGCCCTTTGGCCTTCACCTGCGTCTCGGTAATCTCGTCCAGCTTTTCAGCAAGCTCGCCGGAGACGCCTGCCGCCTCAATCGCCACCTTGGCCTTATAGGCTGAGACGCGCTTATCCTTCCTGGCTGCATCCAGCTTGCTTTCGACGAGTTTCTTGACATCCTCGTTCTCAAATGCGCCATGCTTCTTGAGCGACGCCATGTTATTGATGACTTCTTGCGGCGTCATTACATCGATCAGGGCAGCCAGGACCATAGGTGTCATCTCACGAATGAGCGAAGCCGCAACCCGGTAGGGAATGCGGTGTTCGGCGATGGCGCGCGCCTGATCCGCTGGATTTGTCGCCCTGGCGATCTGCTTGACGGCGTACTGCATGCTCTCTTCCGGCGGCTGATTGGCAAAGAGAATCGCCTGGCTGCGCTCCGACGGCTGAATGTGCAGCCCGGCATAGAGCCGCTTCATCGCTGCGCGCCCATGCAGCAGCGCGCTATCGAGGCGGCGCCAGTCGCGCTCGCGCTCGCGTAGATAGCGCTGAATCTCGGTGCGCATGGAGCGCGGCACGTTGACAAAAAGGCCCACTTTCTCTTTCTGTGGCGCTTTCTTCTCCGGCTTCTCCTGGCTGGCCTGCTGCGCCTTTGCTCTGGCGGCTTTTTTGCCGGGCTTGCGCTGCTCTTTGGGCGGCTGGAGCGTTACCTCCTGCCCCTTGATGAAGTCCACCACGCGGGCCACTTCATAGGGCGGCAGGTCGCGCAGCAAGGCCAGCCCGACATCGCGGTGTCCCTCAAACTGCGAGAGGCCCAGGTTGATGACGAACATCTCCTTGTGATCGCGCACATCACCATGATCAGCGTACCAGGCAGCCACCTGCACATAGAAGCGTGGGTCTTGCTCGATCATCTCCTTGTGGATCGGGTAAATTGCCCTCAGATTCCGATGCGGTGTCGTCAGGAGTGTGTTGAGTAATGTCAGACGGGTGTCATTCTCGCTCATCGTGATTTTCCTACACTTCCTGCGCCAGCCCGCTAGCCAAAAACAGCCTCCGGGCGAACAGTCATGTTGCCGTTCTCATGGCGCTCGACTACATAGGCCGCAAATTTGGCTACCGATACCTCGAAATGCTGCGCTAGCGCCCGCTTTACCTCCTCATCGCTGGCGTTGGGGCTGATGCCAAGCTCGCGCGCTTCAATATGCCAACTCTGACCCTGAAAGCGGATATGGACCATCGAGTTGAGATGTTCAATACGCTCGGCCATGTCGGATTCCTCCTGAAAAAGACAACGAGCGTGAAAGCCTTTGCCCTCACGCTCGATACAGCGAAACCTAACATAACATCAGGTTTCTACAAGACACGATGGGCTGGTCAGGTGATATAGATTCAGCGAGGCTTTTCTACGAAAGCAGCATTTGCTCGACCTCGCGCAGTTTGTGCAGGAAAAGGCGATCCTCCAGGGGTTCCAGCACAACGCGGGAACGCTCCAACTGGCTAAGATCGCCGGTGTGTTTAGCCAGGATGATACGCATGCGCGCGGCATGGACGATCAGTTGATGAGCCTCGGCTTCGTCTATAGCTTGCGCCAGGGCTGCGTTCTCGTTGGCGCGCAGCGCGCTGGCTATAGCGGAGGCTCGCAGTGTCAGGTCGTCTGCGAAGTAGTCCCCCTGCTTCAGCACCTCATCTGGCGGATTTTGTTCATGCTCGGTGAAAAGCATTATCAACGCGCCGGCAAGGTCGTCGCCACGGCTGCTCACTTGAAACTGACTGAAATCTCCATCACGATAAAAGGCTACGAAGGGTAACACAGGGACATCACGCCAATCTGGCTGTATCTGACGCAAGATTTCCTCGATAGTCTTAATCTCTGCCTGATCCTCACGAGCGAGCGCCATGACGAGCAAAGCTAAATAGCTTCCCAGGAGTACCCTCTGGTCCCCCTCGATGTCGTGAGTATGCCTCCATATCTCATCTAATGCCTGGCGAAATCTAGGAGCCTCAGACCAGCGCGCGGTGAAATACAGCGACCAGATTGGCCCATTCAGCGCATGCGCAAACGCTTCTAAGGGTTCCCCTGGATGCAGGCTTTCCAGGGTCTTTATCATCATCTGAATGCCTGCATCATAGTCTCCACTGAGGAGGGCAATCGCATTAAACGACGAGATGGCATCAGCGCGTTCGCTAAAAGAGAGGTTCGCCAGTTGTAAACGGCGCTCAATAGTATTCCGCGCCTCAGTGTTCTCACCAGAACGGAACTGGAGTACGGAATAGCCATCCAGAATCTCGCTCAAAGCATTCCAATCCTGGCGTTGCTCAAAATGGTCGGCTGCCTCAACTGCGACTTGCTTAAGCGCCTGTACCTGTTTGCTCTGGCGCATCTCCTCAACCCCCAGTTCCCTGAAATCATCCTGCATAAACAGTGGGGCTGTGCGTACTCGCCAGAGTTCCTCCTCGTCCCCAGCCAGCTCAGCCAGTTGTATTCCCTCTTGCCAGAGTGCTTCGGCCTCCTCTTTCGAGAGTGAGTCTGCAACATGCCAGCGCATCTTCGTAATCAACAATTTGCGAATCAGGCGCGCTCCCGCCAGGGGCTGGCGGTCCGGCAAGGCGCGCCAGAGATCAAGCGCGCGCTGATACGCCTCGTGGATTTTTATTTTCCACGGGATAGCCAGGCTATCGCCCAACTGCTCATAAAGCGTTATCTTTTCCGCATCCCCGGCCAGTTGAAGGGCATGCTCGAAATACGCCAGCGCCTCGCCAAAGGCGCCCGCACGACTCGCCAGTTCACCGGCCCGTACTTGAAATTTAATGGCGCGCTCGGTTTCGACCTCAAGCTTCTGTGGAACTGCCGAGAGACGCGACAATTCCACAGCTTTATGGTAGTGATAGGCCAGGAGTTCCACACATTCGTCGAGGTGATCGTTCGCTTCTTCCAGCAGAGAGGCAGCGATGGCTTTGTGCAGGCGAATGCGTTCGGCACGAGAGAGCGTGCCGTAGGTCACATCAAGCATCAGCCCATGATGGAAAGTGAACACCCCGCCAGCGGCGGTGGCAACCATATCGCGGGCCAGCAAGCCGTTGAGCGCGGCTTCGATCTCATCGGCGCTCAAGGTGGGCAAAACGCTCTTGACCAGTGTTGGCGTGAAAGAGCGGCCAGCCACCGAGGCGACCTGCAAGACTTCGCGCTCGGCTTTCGAGAGCAGGTCCAGGCGGGCCAGCACTGCTGCGTGTACGGTATCAGGCAGAGCGTCGGTGGTCGCTGCTGTGCCGACCAGACCACGTTCGGCGAGGCCACGGACTAATTCCTGGGCGAAGAAGGGGTTGCCTCCGCAGCTTTCGGCAATTTTCGCGCTCACTGCTTCGGGCAGATCGGGGGCCAGGCGCTTGACCAGTTCGCGGCTGCGTTTGGCCGAAAGAGGCTGGAGGGCGAGCGAGGTAAAGTTCTGGCGGCCCCCACCCCAGTTGGGTCGCCGGTCCAGCAGTTCAGGACGACTGAGGACAATCAGGAGGAGCGAGACTTGAGTGCGCAGCGAGGAGATGTGTTCGACCAGATCAAGCAGGCTATCGCTTGCCCAATGTAGGTTTTCGATGATAATGATGCGTGGCGCCTGCCGGGCAAGTGCTTCAATGAGCAGCCGCCACGCGCTAAAGATCAGTTCGCGGTCGGCGCTTGCGCCGCTTTCACCTTCACGGCCCAGGGTCGCCAGCACATGCCCGGCCAGCCGAGCGGAGTCGTCAGCCCGGTAGCCGCCCTGGGTAAAGCTGTCAACTGCGCGTTCTCTGCTCACTTCTGCGCCCAACAGTTCTTGCAAGAGACTTTGCAGCGGCAGATAAGCCATCGTCTCGCCATACGGCTGGCAGCGTGCGGCGGCAACCTGGAAGCCCTCCTCTGGATCGAGTCGGCTCAAAAATTCTTCCAGCAGGCGCGTCTTGCCTGTCCCGGCGGGGGCGATAATCGAGGCAAACTGTGGGCGCTCGTCCTCCAGCGCGTGTTCGCGGAGAATCTCCAACTGCAAGAGGTCTTGCTTGCGCCCAACCAGTGGTGGTCGCTCCACCAGGCGCACTGTGCGCTTTTCCTTGAGTGGAAAAACGCGCAGAGGAAGCTGCTTGCCTTTCACCTGGATCTCGCGCGGCTCCTCGAACACAAAAGCCATGCGCGCGGCCTGCGCGGTGCGCTCGCTGGCGATGATTTCGCCAGGATTGGCGTTCTGCTGCAAGCGCGCGGCTGCATTGACCGCATCGCCAGTGACCAGAAAGTCGCTGCGCGAGGCATCAGTTGTCGCCATGACCTCGCCCGTATTGACGCCCATGCGCAACTGGAAGGACTCGCCCAGCAACGCATCCTGTCTGATGACTTCGCGCAAGGCTAGAGCCGCTGCCAGGGCGCGCTCGGCATCGTCTTCATGCGCCGCTGGAAGACCAAAAACCGCCATCACCGCATCGCCGATGAATTTCTCCAGCGTGCCGCTATGGCGGCTGATGATCTCCCGCGCGTGCTCATAGTAGCGGCCCATCAAGGCGCGAAAATCTTCGGGGTCTAGGGATTCTCCCAGGCTGGTTGAGCCAGTGACATCTGCGAATAGAATAGTCACCAGTTTACGTTCTTCGGGCATCTGTTGCTCGCTCTTCTTTGCTATGCTGATGTTCCCAGCGACCTTCCCCTGGTCTCTCCCAAGGCATTATAGCAAGAAACCTGGCAAAACAACAGAGGCTTCGGGCGGCAAGAGCGGGATGGTCAAGCGCGCCTGCCTTTGCCGAACATCTAGCTGGCGAGTGGCAGGGTGAACCAGAAGGTGGACCCCTGTCCAGGGGCGCTCTCGACGCCCACTTGCCCTTGATGACGTTCAACGATAGTCTGGCAAATATGTAATCCTAATCCCAATCCGGCGCCGCTGCCGCTCTGGACCTCGATCCCCTTGACCCGATGGAATCGCTCCCAGATGTGTTCCTGTTCCTCAGCAGGCAGCCCTGGTCCCTCGTCGCGTACCCAGACGCGCGCATGCTGGCCGTCCATTGCCAGGCCGACATGGATAGGGCGATCCACTGGCGAATATTTCAGCGCGTTGGTTAGATAGTTGGTTACGACCTGCCCGATGCGGTCCGTATCAGCCGTGACCAGGATATGCTGATCAGCGGAGAGTTGAAGGGAGAGCCTGCGGTCCGAGGCGGCTTGACGCTGTTCCTCTACTGCTTCGCGGATGATGGCCGCGAGATCGGCAGGTTCGGGGTGGAGTTCCAGTTTCCCTGCTCGGACGCGCGACACGTCGAGCAGATCGTTTACCAGCCGATCCAGGCGGTCGGTCTGGTGTTCGGCGCGCGCCACCTGTTCCAGAAATGGGGCCAAGTCGGCGCCTTCAGCTTTCTCGCATTGGACGAGGCGATGGATGCGGCGCTCTGCCAGTTGCAGTGCAAGCTTGACACTGGTCAGCGGGGTTTTGAGTTCGTGTCCGGCCATGCCCAGGAACGCATCCATATGTGCATTGGTCTCCCTCAGGGCGAGTTCGCTTGCTCGCGCCTCCGCTCGTTCACGCAGCAGCCGCTCGCGCTCCACCACCAATGCGCCGAGTCGGGCAACTGCTCTGATGAGCGCCTGCCTGTTCGGACAGGTATAATTATCCTCCTGCGCTCCATCATCCAGTCGCAGCACGCCTACCAGAGTCTCACCCACCCGCATTGGTACTATGATTGATTTGTGTTCCGGCGTGACATACTGACAGATGGGCAGTGGTGGTTGTGCCCTTTCGAGCAGAACCGACTTGTCCGTACACGGCGCAGCAAGAGCGCCAAGTTGAAGGCCATCACCGACGTAGGGCTGCGGGTTCCAACTGGCCCACCACTGCTGCTCGTCTTCTGGCGAGAGGCCCACGACGGTGAGCGGTGTCAGCGTCTCGGTTCCTGGCTCGACTGCGGCCATGCTGACGTACTGGCACCCCAGGACGCTGCGTGTCAACTCTGCCAAACGCCGCGCTACGGGCGGATCACGTGGCGCGGTATCCTCAGGCGCAGCAGGCGTCTGATTGGGCGCCTGCACCAGAGCTTCGGCCATCGCCAGCAGCGCGTTCAGTGTATGATGGGTGTGCTGCTCCAACCGTCGATGTTCGGTCACGTCACGAATCACTTCGACGGCACCGAGGATATGTCCTGTTTCATCACGAATGGGTGCGCCACCGACGTTGACGCCAATCTCGCGTCCGGCGCGCGTGTGGAGGATGAGATCGACGCTTTGCTGTCTGGTTAAGACCTCACCCTGGAGATAGCGGCTGATGGGCCGTTCTGCATCGGTAAGGGGCTGCCCCTGGGCATTGCACACCGAATACTCCGCGATCTCTTCGATCTGGGACATTGTGAAACCCCTGAGATCCTGCTCAATTCCAAGCAGCGTTCTAATGGCCTGATTCATGTGCAGCACTCGGCCCTGGCAATCAGTGACGATCAACCCATCAGCAATGCTCTCGAAGATGGCTTCGAGTTGGGCGGCACGCTCAGCCACCTCTCGCTCCAATTGGCGTCGCTCGGTAACATCGCGCACAATGGCGACGGCGCCAGTTAGGGCACCCCCGGCATCGTGGAGTGGCGCTCCGGTGATACTAATCGACAGTTTGCGCCCATCGAGCGTATGATGGTGTTCGTCAGCGGCATGGCTGCTGGTGAGAACTTCGCCCCGTAGGATACGATTCAGGGCCAGGTGCTCTATAGGGAAGGACTGGCCGTGCTCATCAAGCGGGGCATAGCGAGAGGCTCGCGCATTAAAAGGCAGGGAGACAACGTCAGGCTGAGCATCGAACCCAAAGATCTGGCGGGCGGCTGTATTGTGGCGCAAGATGCGACCTTCCGCGTCGTAGACAAACACACCGTCGGTCATGGCTGCGAAGATCACTTCGAGTTCGCTGGCATGGTTCGCCGCCCTGCGCTCGGACGCGCGCAGTGCTTCCTCCAGCCGCTTGCGCTCGGTAATGTCCTGGTGTATAGCTGCCCCGCCAATAATTCTCCCCTGCTCCTCGCGGATCGGAACTCCAGAATCGAGGATCACTTTGCGCTGTCCCTCAGGGAACTCCACTTCCACTTCTTGGTTGATGGTAGTCTCGCCTTTGATGAATGCGCGCGTGATCGCCCACTCTTCGGGGGCAAGAGGCTTGCCGGTGTCAGGCCATCGGCCACGCCACTTCTGAACCTGCGCCATCTCGCCAGGGCGCGGCGCGTTTCCCCCCCAGAGAGTCTTATTTGCCAGGTTGGTTTCCACCATGCGCCCCTGAGTGTCCATCATCCCCACAGCCGCAGGCAGGACTTCCAAGAGCGAGCGCAGGCGTAGGCGCTCTCGTTCAGCTCTGGCGTGTGCCTCTCTGAGCGAGCGGGTCATCTCTTCTGCCTGCTGGCGTGTCCATCCACTCTGGTTGGCGACTAGGCTGATACTGACGCCAACGAGCAAGAACATGGTCACGCTGAGCCTATCGGAGACATCATTGAGAAACCAGGGGAAATAGGAGGGCAACACGACAAACTCCAATAGCGCCGCCCCTACGAGGGTCGCAAAGAAACCTGGCCCTTTGCCCCAGATGTGCGCGCACAGGATGATCCCCAGGATCATCAGCGTCCCTTGTATGGCAAAGATAGGCAGGTGGTAAACTGACAGGAGTGTCAGACTGGCGGCAGCCAACTCAAGCAACACAGCCGCCAGATAGCCCAGCAGCGGATGATGCCATCGTTTTGGCATCCACTGAGGGGCAAAGGTATTCGCCAGGAGCCAGAGCCGGAGAGCCAGCCAGGCTCGTAGCCCCTGGTTGCTCAGTCTGATCAGGCGATAGGGCGCTGGCGGAGACGCCTTAGCGAGAGGGCGCTGGCACGCGTTGCTGGATGGGCGCTCACGGTGGGTATTCAAGGATACCTCCATTCAAGGCATTGTTTGAGCGCTGGCTATTGTGGTGTGAAATCAATCGGAAAGCGTTTCAGTACTGAAGCGCTAAGAGAGGTTGGTTGAATACCAGGGGACCGACCCTAAATAGATGACTCTTGATTGACACAAGATTATACAGCAGTGAGAGCAGAGATAGCAAGATGGGCAGAAGGCTGTAGGGAAGAGACGAGGCTCTTTTTCAGTCGCTCTCAGAATCTCCAGCCGTGGTAATAACTGTCGCCAGAAAGAAGCGCGCTTCTTTCTGGCAACTTCTCACGTGTTGCGTTCGTTGCGCACAAAGAGGAATGTATCCACGATCAGGAAGACGACAAACATTGCCACGATGGCTATCAGATTCACGAGAGGCGTCTGCAACACCACCGCAGGATATTCGGATGCGCCAGCATAATAGAGGCCGCGACCTACTGATCTCTATGTAAGACCCCAAACATGCAAACCAAGAGGTATGAATACCCAAAAAACACAGCTGGATTGGCTCGAAGGCCGACGGCGGGAGCCTGGGAGCTGCAACAGCAGGGCTGGAAGCAATGGGGCACCGTCGCGGCACTCGGCGTGACTCCTGAGGACGTTGGTCAATGGCTCCGGCGCGCGGCCTTGAAGGAACTGCGATGCTACCTCGCCAAAGCCCCGACACCCAAATTGGCGACAGCGCAGTTGAGTCAACTGCCCAGCCTGTTGATGCCTGGGGCAGAAGCCTACAGCGGTACGCAAAAGAGTTGAGCGATGTGGTATGCTGGAGGCATGAGAGCGTATTCTGACGATTTGCGCCAACGGATCGTGCGTGCGGTGGATCAAGGCCATCGCCAGGCTGAGATTGCCGCCGCCTTCCAGGTGTCCGTTGCGACCATCAAGCGGTATCTGAAACAACGCCGCGAAACCGGGCAGGTGACCGCCAAACCCATTCCTGGCCGCCCACCCAAGCAACACGCCGCCTTGGAGGCCGAATTGCCTGGACAACTCGCAGCCCATCGGGATGTCACCTTGGCTGAGCACTGCCGCCTATACGACGCCACCCATGGCCAGCGGGTCAGCTGGGATACCATGCGTCGCGCCATTGACCGGCTGGGCTGGACCTGGAAAAAAATCGGTGGTGGCCGCCGAACGAAGCGAATCTGACCGCGCGGCCTGGCGTGAGCTGAAGGGCCACCTGCCGATCAACGACCTGCTCTTTATCGATGAATGTGGCAGCACGATTGCATTGACGGCGCTCTATGCGCGAGCGCCGCGTGGGCAACGGGCCTATGGGGTGGTGCCACGCAACTGGGGGAAGAACACCATGCTGATCGCTGGACTGACGCTCGAAGGGGTCCAGGCCCTCTTCATTCTGGAAGGGGCCGTTGATACCCTGGCCTTTGAGACCTATGTTGAACAGGTGCTGGCCCCGAGCCTGAGGCCAGGGCAGGTGGTGGTCCTAGACAACTTGAGTGTCCATAAAGGGGAGCGAGTGCGCCAAATGATCGAGGCCAGAGGCTGCCAAGTGCTGTTCTTGCCTGCCTATTCACCAGATCTGACGCCGATCGAGGAAGCGTTCTCCAAGCTGAAAACCTGGCTGCGGCGACTGGCAGCGCGCACCCGCGAGGCGCTGGAGGAGGCGATCGCCCAAGCGCTGGAGCAGATCACGGTGCAGGATG
The DNA here is from genome assembly GCA_036557285.1 of Ktedonobacterales bacterium. Classification (NCBI taxonomy): domain Bacteria; kingdom Bacillati; phylum Chloroflexota; class Ktedonobacteria; order Ktedonobacterales; species Ktedonobacterales bacterium. Next base: position 1,312 of record DATBHW010000005.1, on the reverse strand, counting down.
CGCATGGCTGGTTTTGGCACTGTGGCTATCTGTCGCAGAAGCCAGGCAAGGAGAGAGCTGATGCAGTGCCTGCGTGATGGCTCAATCCTTCAGCGTCCCGCTGTAGAGGCTGTACGCGAAGCCTCCCAGCCTGGGCTGGCGTAAACAGCAACCTTGCGAAAAAGGGGGAGAGCAACATTCATAGGGAAGGGACTAGCCAAGCCTGAAGAGATGAGGTAGGGTAGGACGCATCACCAACGCACGGAGGTGTTTCATGGCTGCTGCCTTCTACCCCTCGGAGCTGAGCAACCAAGAATGGTCCATCCTGGCGCCGATGCTGCCTCCAGCCAAGCCAGGCGGGCGCCCTCGCACGGTCAACTTGCGGGTCATCTTGAATGGGATCTTCTACCTGCTGCGGAGCGGCTGCCAGTGGCGGATGCTGCCGCGCGACTACGGCCCGTGGTCCACCGTCTATGCCTATTTTCGCAAGTGGCGCCTGGATGGCACTTGGGAGCGCATCCACACGACGCTGCGCGAACGGGTACGGGGCAGGCTGGATGGCAGCCCACACCCAGCGCGGCCAGCATCGACAGCCAGTCGGTCAAGACCACTGAGCGTGGCGGGCCACACGGCTACGATGGGGCGAAGAAGCTCTCCGGGCGCAAGCGCCACCTGCTGGTCGATACGCTGGGCCTGCTCTTGAAAGTGGTGGTCCATCCGGCCAATCTGCAGGACCGAGAAGGCGCTAAGCTGGTCCTGGCCTCCCTGCGAGCGGTCTATCCACGGCTGGAGAAGCTGTGGGCGGACCAGGGGTATTCGGGGAAGTTGGCAGACTGGATCAAGGAAACCTTGGGCTGGACGCTGGAGGTCCTCAAGCACCCGCCGCCAATCCGCGGCGTCTGGGTGGCACCAGGCCAGGTAATCGATTGGGCGGCGCTACGGCCCCCGAAGAAAGTGCGCCATAAGAAGAGGCGCTGGGTGATAGAACGGACAATCGCTTGGATCGGGCGCAACCGGCGGATGAGTAAGGATTATGAGTTTAGGCTGGAAAGCAGTGAGGCGATGATCTACCTGGCAATGATTCGAATGATGCTCAAACGCTTGGCACACGAGCAGGTGCAGCCTGCCTTCCATTATCGCCGTGTTGCCTGAACTCAGGCTGGAAGGCTTTGGCGTCCCGCTCTAAGTGTTCTTACTGATCTCTGCATGAATCGCTAAACTCCTTTTGAGCTCCTCGAATCGCGGCATGTTCTCGGGAGCAGATAATGCTTCGCCTTCAAGGGATATCCTCCCCGTGGTTATCTGTATCACCTCCTTGACACAAGTCGCTGTT